>JAYVME010000230.1:0-22007 GCA_043759115.1 Betaproteobacteria bacterium
ACGCCGGTGTGGCGGATCGCGCCCTGCGTGAAGATTGCGATGTCGGTGGTGCCGCCGCCGATGTCGACCAGGCACACGCCGAGATCCTTCTCGTCTTCCGATACCACCGCCGTCGCGGAAGCCAGCGGCTGCAGTATGAGGTCGCGCACTTCAAGCCCGCAGCGCCGCACGCACTTGACGATGTTCTGCGCCGCCGACACCGCGCCGGTGACGATATGCACATTGACTTCCAGCCGCACGCCGCTCATGCCGAGCGGCTCGCGCACGTCGCCCTGCCCGTCGACGATGAATTCCTGGTTCAGAATGTGCAGCACCTGCTGGTCGGTCGGAATCGGGATTGCCTTGGCCGTCTCGATCACGCGCGCGACATCCTGCTGCGTCACTTCGCGATCCTTGATCGCCACCATGCCGCGCGAATTGATGCTCTTGATATGGCTGCCCGCGATGCCGGTATAGACTTCGCTGATCTTGCAGTTCGCCATCAACTCGGCCTCCTCCAGCGCGCGCTGGATGGCGTTGACCGTGGCCTCGATATTGACAACCACCCCTTTCCTGAGGCCCTTGGACGGATGGCCGCCCATGCCGATGATCTCGAAGGTGCCATCCGGCTTTACTTCCGCGACGATCGCCGCGATCTTCGAGGTGCCGATATCGAGACCGACGACCAGGTTCTTGGTTTCTTTTGTCTTGCTCATCAATGCCTCTTCACTGTCATCCGGTCGTGCGCGCGGGCCGGCGGTTGCGCGGCGGATACGCTGGTTCATGTCCGAGTTCGGGAATACCGACGGCAAAGCCGTTCGGGTAGCGCAGGTCGACGTAGTTGATCCGGCGCTGCAGCTGGCCGACGGTGCGCGCGTAGACCGCGATAAACCGATCGAGCCGCGCCTCGACGTATTCGCGCCCGAGTTCGAGCGTCACGCCGCTTGCGAGGCGCACCTGCCACGCGCGGCGCGCGGAAACCCGCACCTGCACCGGCGCCAAGCCGATCACGGCGAGACTGCGCTGAAAGTAACCGTACTGAATGGCGATTTCCTTGGCGCTGCCGGGCGGGCCGACGAACAACGGCAACTGACCGTCGTAGGCGGCGGCAAACGGTTCGCCAAACGTGTTGATGAGCGCGGCACTGCCCCAGCGCCCGAGCGGAACGTGTTCTTCGAGCGCCACTTCAAGGCGGTCCGGCCACTGGCGCCGCACGTTCACCTTGCGCACCCACGGCAACTTTTCGAACCCGGCGCGCGCACGCGCAAGGTCGAGCGTGAAAAAATTTCCCTGCAGCTCGCCGGCGACGATTGTCTCGACCTGAGCGGGCGTCACGTGCGCGAGTTCGGTCGTGATGCGCACTTCGCGCAGCGGAAACGCCGGCAGGCGCATGACGTAGTGCGCCATCACGTAGACAATTAGGAAGAACGCCGCCGCGAACAGCGCATTCGCCGTGCCGTTCAGAATGTCGGGTCTATCCCACATGGGCCAACTCCAGAATTCTGAGCACCAAATCATCGAATTCGATGCCGGCGGCGCGCGCCGCCATCGGCACCAGCGAATGTTCCGTCATGCCCGGAGACGTGTTCATTTCGAGCAGGAATGCGCGTCCGTCATCGCGCAACATCAGGTCGGCGCGTCCCCACCCGGCACAGCCCAGCGTTTCAGCCGCGCGCATGACCAACGCCTGCAGTTGCGTCTCCTCGGCGGCAGGCAGTCCGCACGGGCAGTGGTATTGGGTCTCGTTGCTAAAGTATTTGTGCTGATAGTCGTAGTTACCGTGGGGCGCCTCGATCCGGATCAACGGCAAAGCGCGATCCTCCAGGAACGCGGCCGTCAGCTCGCGCCCGGCAATGAATTCCTCGGCGATCACCAGCGTGTCGCACCTGGCCGCGAGTTCGTATGCCGGCGCCATCTGCGCGACTGACGTCACCTTGGTCAGTCCGATGCTGGAACCTTCGTGCGCCGGCTTCACGATCAACGGCAGCCCGAGATTTTTCACCACCACCGCCCAATCGCTGGCCGCCGTCAGCACCGCATGCCGCGGCGTCGGAATCCCGGTGGCAAGCCACACGAGTTTGGTGCGCAGCTTGTCGATGCACAGCGCGGAGGCCATCACGCCGCTGCCGGTATACGGGATTTGCATCAACTCGAGCGCGCCCTGTACCGTGCCGTCTTCGCCGTAACGGCCATGCAGCGCGATGAATGCGCGCGCGTAGCCGCCACTGTGCAGTTCGAACACCGGCCGCTCGGCCGGATCGAAGGCGTCCGCATCGACACCTTTGCGGCGCAGCCCGGCGAGCACGTTGTTGCCCGACATCAGCGAAATTTCCCGTTCCGCCGATTGCCCCCCCATGAGTACTGCGACTTTTCCAAAGTCGCGGTGAAGCGTGAGGCGTGAGGCGTGAGGCGTGTTCATGCCACCTCCCCTACGATGCGCACTTCGCGCTCTAGATCGATGCCGAATTTCTGCTTGACGGCGCCGTGCGCCAATTCGATCAGCGCCTCGATGTCGGCCGCCCGCGCGCGGCCGGTGTTGACGATGAAATTCGCGTGCTTGGCGGATATCATGGCGCCGCCGAGCGTGTGCCCCTTCAGTCCGCATGCTTCGACCAGGCGCGCCGCATGATCGCCGGGCGGATTGCGGAACACAGAGCCGGCATTGGGTAATTCGAGCGGCTGGGCCGCGATGCGTCGCTCGAGCAGCGCTTTGATCGTGGTGCGCGACTTCACGCCGTCGCCGCGCGGAAGCCGGAAACGCGCGGCGACGAACCATTCCTCGGCGTCCTCGCGTAATTTCACGCGGCGATAACCGATGACGTAGTTCGCCGGCGTGCGCTGGCGCAACTGCCCCGCGCGGTCGAGCGTGGTCACGCTTTCGACGATGCCCCACGTCTCGCCGCCGTAACAACCGGCGTTCATGGCGAGCGCGCCGCCGATCGTCCCCGGAATACCCGCCATGAACTCGGCGCCTGCCAGTTCATGCTGGGCGGCAAAGCGCGCGAGCTTCGGACACGGCACGCCCGCCTCGGCATGTATCGCGTTGCCCTCGTGCCTGATTTCTTTAAGCACGCGATGCGTAAAAATCGCCGTTCCGCGCAAGCCACCGTCGCGCACCAGGAGATTGCTGCCAAGGCCGACCACGCAGAGCGGCTCGTGCGGCGGCAAAGACGCGACGAACAAACGCATGTCTTCGAAGTCGACCGGCACGTAGGCGCGGTCCACCGTGCCGCCCGCCCGCCAGCTCGTGTGACGCGCCATTGGTTCGGCCATTCTCAGTTCACCGCGTAAAGCGCTCGTCGTCATCGTTTTCGCATCAGCCATAGCCGCGCCGAAGGATGAAGGCGGAAGGCGGAAGGATGAATACAAACCCGCTCGTAAAAGCATCGTTAACGCATTCATCCTTCATCCTTCATCCTTCATCCTTCATCCTTCATCCTTGCTTTATCAACATGCCCGCCGGCCAGCAGAGGAGCGATGGTGCCGATTGATCCCGCGCCCATCGTCAACACCACGTCGCCGTCACGCACCGCGTTATTCACCGCATCCGGAAAGTCCGCCACGCGCTCGACGAATATCGGCTCCACCTTGCCCTGCACGCGTACCGCGCGCACCAGCGCGCGGCCGTCGGCGGCGACAATCGGCGTTTCGCCGGCCGCATACACCTCGGTCAGTAACAACACGTCGACGGTGCACAGCACCCGCACGAAATCCTCGAAACAGTCGCGCGTGCGCGTGTAGCGATGCGGCTGGAACGCCAGCACCACGCGGCGGCCCGGAAACGCGCCGCGCACCGCGGCGAGCGTCGCCGCCATCTCCGCCGGGTGGTGGCCGTAATCGTCGATCAGCGTGTACTGTCCGCCGCCGGCCAGCGCCACTTCGCCGTAGCGCTGAAAGCGCCGGCCCACGCCTTTGAAGTCCGCCAGCGCTTTGACGATCGCCGCGTCCGGCGCGCCGACTTCCATGCCGACGGCAATCGCGGCGAGCGCGTTCAACACGTTGTGCGCGCCGGCGAGATTGAGCACCACGTTGAGATCCGCCAGCTGGCCGCCGCGCGCGTCGCTGCGCACCACGCGAAAGCGCATGCGTCCGGCGTCGGGCGTGAGATCGACCGCGCGTATCTGCGCCACCGCCGATAAGCCATAGGTCGTGATCGGCTTGGTCACCGCCGGCATGAGCTCGCGCACGTTGGCGTCGTCGACGCACAGCACCGCGGTGCCGTAGAACGGCAGGCGCTGCACAAAATCGAGAAATGCCTGGCGCAGGCGGCCCATGTAATGGCCGTACGTTTCCATGTGATCGGCGTCGATATTGGTGACCACCGAGAGCACCGGCGCCAGATACAGGAACGACGCGTCGGATTCGTCCGCCTCGACCACGATGAATTCGCCGCTGCCGAGCTTCGCGTGCGAGCCCGCCGCCTCGAGCCGCCCGCCGATTACGAACGTCGGATCCATGCCCGCCTCGGCCAGCACACTCGCCACCAGGCTCGTCGTCGTGGTTTTGCCGTGGGTGCCGGCAACCGCGATGCCCTGCTTCAACCGCATCAGTTCGGCCAGCATCATCGCGCGCGGCACCACCGGTATTTTGTGCGCGCGCGCCGCCACCACTTCGGGGTTGTCGTCCTTCACCGCGCTCGACACCACGACGGCGTCGGCCGCCGCGATGTTCCGCGCCGCATGGCCCTGCGTGACTTTGGCGCCGAGCTTTTTCAGGCGTTGCGTCACCGCGTTGTCATTCAAATCCGAGCCACTCACCTCGAAGCCCAGATTGAACAGCACTTCGGCGATGCCGCTCATACCGGAGCCGCCTATACCGACGAAATGAACGCGTTTGACTTTGTACTTCATGCGGCCAGCCTCATGCACTCATCAGCCACTACTTGCGTCGCATTCGGTTTTGCAAGCTCGCGCGCGCGCTGCGCCAAGGCGAGCAGCGCTTCGCGCGTGAAGCCGCGCAACAAATCGGCGAGCTTCTGCGGTGTGAGTTCGTGTTGCGGCACGAGCACCGCCGCGCCACGCTCGGAGAGGAAGCGCGCGTTTTGCGTCTGATGATCGTCGACCGCGTGCGGAAACGGTACCAGGACGCTGGCCAGGCCGGCGGCCGCGAGTTCGGCGATGGTCGATGCGCCGGCGCGGCAGATAATGAGATCCGCCGCGGCGTATTGCGCCGCCATGTCGGCGATAAACGGCACCAGCGTGGCGGCAACGCCCGCGCGCTGATAGTTGGCCTCGACTTCCGCCAGATGGCGAGCGCCCGATTGATGCGTAACCAGGGGGCGCTCGGCGACCGGTATCAGGGCGAGCGCCTGCGGCACCGTTTCGTTCAATGCCTGCGCGCCAAGGCTGCCGCCGATGACCGTGAGCCGCAGCACGCCGGAACGCGCGCGGTAGCGAGCCTCGGGTGCGGCGATCCCCGCGATGTCGCCGCGCACCGGATTGCCGGTCCAGATTACGGCGGTCGACGTGCCGAACGGCGCGGGAAAGCCCGCGAGTACGCGATCGGCAATTTTGGCGAGCACGCGATTGGCCAGTCCGGCAACCGAATTTTGTTCATGGATCACCAGCGGGCAATTCAGGAGCGACGCCATCATGCCGCCCGGAAAAGACACGTAACCGCCCATACCCAGCACCACGTCCGGCCGGTGCGCGAAAATCGCGCGCGCGCTCTGCCAGAACGCGATCAATAGTTGCAGCGGCAATAGCGCCAAGCGCAGCACGCCTTTGCCGCGCACGCCCGTCATGCTGACCCACGCCATGGTGTAGCCCTTGGGCGCGACAAGCGTCGATTCCATCCCCGCTTTCGAACCCAGCCACACGATCTTCCAGCCTTGCGCGCGCAACAGCTCGGCCACCGACAAGGCGGGGAATATGTGCCCGCCGGTGCCGCCGGCCAGAATCATTATGGTGCGAGTGGAGTTATGGCCCGAGGCCACGTAGGGCGAGAGGCGAGAGGCGGTCATACCTTTAAACCCCTCATCAACTGTCTGTTCTCCCAGTCCACTCTGAGCAGAACAGCCAGCGCGCAACAATTGGCGGCGATGCCGCTGCCGCCGAACGACAGAAGCGGCAGCGTGAGTCCCTTGGTCGGCAGCACGCCCATGTTCACGCCCATGTTGATGATCGCCTGCACGCCGAGCCACAAGCCGATGCCGTGCGCGACCAGCGCGGGAAAACTGCGCTCGAGAGACGCCGCCTGGCGGCCGATCGCGAACGCGCGCATGACGATGGTCACGAATAGCGCGATTACCAACGCGACGCCGGCAAAACCGAGTTCCTCGGCGATAACCGCGAGTAGAAAATCGGTGTGCGCTTCGGGCAGATAAAACAATTTCTCGACGCTGGCGCCGAGCCCGACACCGAACCATTCGCCGCGCCCGAATGCGATCAGCGCGTGCGACAACTGGTAGCCTTTGCCGAACGGATCGGCCCATGGATCCATGAAGCCCACCACCCGCTGCATGCGGTACGGCGAAAACCAGATCAGCAGCACGAAGCCGATGACCAGCAACGCGGTCAGGCCGGCAAACAGCCGCCACGTCATGCCACCGAGGAAGAGGATCCCCACCGCGATCACCGTGATCACCGCGAACGCACCGAAATCCGGCTCGCGCAGCAAGAGCCCGCCGACCACCAGCATCACCCCGAACATCGGGGCAAAGCCCTTGCTCAGGCTGTGCATATCGGCCGCCTTGCGCACGGTATAGTCGGCTGCATACAGCACCGCAAACAGTTTCATCAACTCCGACGGCTGCAGATTAAAAAGGTACAGCGACAGCCAGCGCTGGCTGCCGTTGACTTCGCGCCCGACCCCCGGGATCAGCACCAGCACCAGCAAACCGGCGCCGAATAAAAACAGGTACGGCGCCGCCTGCTGCCAAACGCGCGTCGGCAGCTGAAATGCGATCGTCGCGAGACAAATGCTCAGCGCGAGAAACACGCCATGCCGCATCAGGTAATACGTGGGCTGCTGGCCGGTCATGCGGCTGGCCTCGGCGATCGCGATCGACGACGAATAAACCATCACGAGACCTAACGCGAGCAGAGCAACGGCGCTCCACGCCAGCGCATGGTCGTACTCCGCGGGCGGCGGCCGGCTTTTCACGTCGGCAAAGAAGAGCGTGCTAGGGTCCGCCACGGGGCACCCGCTTTCTCACCGCCGCGGCAAATACTTCGCCGCGGTGGCCGTAGTTACTGAACATGTCGTAGCTCGCGCAGGCCGGCGACAGCAGCACCGCATCGCCGCTACGGCTCGCCGCGAGCGCCAGCCGCACCGCCTCATCCATATCACCGGCACGCTTAACCGGCACGCCGCTGCCGGCGATGGCCGCGGCAATTTGTTCGCGGTCGCGACCTATCAGCACCACCGCGCGGGCGCGCCGCCTGACGGGTTCGCTCAGCGGTCCGAAATCCTGGCCCTTGCCATCGCCGCCCGCAATCAGCACGACCGGTTGCGTGAAGCCGTTCAACGCGGCCACGGTGGAACCGACGTTGGTGCCTTTGGAATCGTCGTAGAACGTGACGCCATTGATCTCGGCGACTTTTTCGACGCGGTGCGGCAGGCCTTTGAAGGCGCGCAATGCCGCGACGAGCGGCGCGTCATCAATCCCGATCGCGTGGCATAGGGCGCCTGCCGCGAGCGCGTTCGCCGCATTGTGCAAGCCGGCGACCGGCAATTCATCGACCGGCATCAATTGTTTATCACCGCGCGCGAGCCACGTCTTGCCCTTGCGCGGCACAATGCCCCACTCGCGCCCGCCGCGCGGCGCATCGAGGCCGAAGCGCTGCACGCCGCGGCCCGGTAACGCCAGCGCGCTGCTGCGTGCGTCGTCGCGATTGAGAACCTGCTCGCCGCTGCCGTTGAATATGCGCGCCTTGGCCGCCGCGTAGCCATCGATGCCGTCGTAGCGGTCGAGATGATCTTCCGAGAGATTGAGAAGCGTTGCCGCGTCGGCATTGAGGCTAGCTGTGCTCTCGAGCTGGAAACTCGATAACTCGAGCACGAACACCGCGGGCGCCGCACGGCCGTTCTCGATGGCGGTGAGCGCATCGAGTACCGGCGTGCCGATATTGCCGGCCACCACGGTATCGAGTCCCGCCGCCAGACAGATATCGCCCGCCATGCAGGTCACCGTGCTCTTGCCGTTGGTGCCGGTGATGCCGAGTATTTTCGGCGTGCGGCGTAAGGCGTGAAGCGCGAGGTGTTGCGCGAGTCCGCGCGCGAAAAACTCTACGTCACCGACGACCGGCGTGCCGCGCTCGATCGTAGCGGCAATCTCCGGGGTGCGGCGATCGATACCCGGACTGATTGCAATCAACTCGGCCGCGCGCAGGCTGGCCGCGCGAAATTCGCCGAGTTCGAGCGCAACGCCGGGCAATTCGCGGCGCAATGCGGCGGCGTGCGGCGGGTCGCTGCGCGTATCCGCGGCCGACACGACGGCACCGTGCCGCGTGAGCCAGCGCGTCATCGACATCCCGGTTTCGCCCAGTCCCAGTACCAAGACTTTTTTACCTTTCAAGTCCATGCGCGTTCATCTGCGTTTGCTGCCTACCGCAACTTCAACGTCGACAATCCAACCAGCACCAACATCATGGTGATGATCCAGAAACGCACGACAACCTGATTTTCTTTCCAGCCTTTCAATTCGTAGTGGTGATGAAGCGGCGCCATGCGGAAGATGCGCTTGCCGGTCAGCTTGAACGACGCGACTTGCAGCATCACCGACAGGGTTTCGACGACGAATACGCCGCCCATGATGAAGAGAACGATTTCCTGGCGCACGATGACGGCGACGGTGCCAAGCGCGGCACCGAGGGCAAGCGCGCCGACGTCCCCCATGAAAACTTCCGCCGGATACGCGTTGAACCACAGGAACGCGAGCCCGGCGCCCGCCAACGCGCCGCAGAACACGGCGAGTTCGCCGGCGCCCGGAATATGCGGAAAACCCAGGTATCTCGCAAAGACGGCGTTGCCCGCGACATAAGCGAATATGCCGAGCGCGCCGGCAATCATCACCGTTGGCATGATCGCCAGCCCGTCGAGGCCGTCGGTGAGATTCACCGCGTTGCTGGTACCGACGATCACCAGGTAGGTCAGCGCCATGAAACCGAACACGCCGAGCGGGTAAGCGATATTCTTGAAAAACGGCATGATGAATTCGGTCTGCGCCGGCAGGTTGGTTGTGAACGCAATGAAATAGGCGGCGGCGACACCGATCAACGACTGGTAAAAGAACTTCGCGCGGGCCGACAGGCCTTTCGGATTGCGGTGCACGACCTTGCGGTAGTCATCGACCCAGCCGATCGCGCCAAAGCCGAAGGTGACGGCGAGCACGACCCACACGAAACGGTTTTGCAGGTCTGCCCACAACAGTGTTGTCACCAGCACCGCCACCAGGATCAAGGCGCCGCCCATAGTCGGCGTGCCGGCCTTCGGCAGATGCGATTGCGGACCGTCATCGCGCACGGACTGGCCGATTTTGTACGACGTGAGCCAGCGGATCATCGCCGGCCCGACCATGAACGTCATTAGCAGCGCCGTGAGGCACGCGAGCACGGCGCGCAGCGTGATATAGCTGAACACGTTGAACGCGCGGATGTCCTTCGCCAGCCACTGCGCGAGCTCTAGCAACATTGACGACCTCCGGTCAGCAATGTTGCGAAGAGCGAGCGGCGTACGAATGCGAGTTCTAGCAGCATGCGTAACCTCCGGTTGCACGTGAGGCGTGAGGCGTGAGGCGTGAGGCGAAATTGAAAAAGCTGTTCATGGCTTTGCCACCTCACCCCTCTCCCCTCGCTCCTCTCGGGGCACCGCGAACGCGGTGACCACCCGTTCCATTTGCATGAAGCGCGAGCCCTTGACGAGCACGGTCACGTCCGGCGCCAACGCGATTTCGATTTCCGCCAGCAGGTCTTCGATGCGCTTGAAATGGCGCGCGCCGGCGCCGAATGCCTGGGTCGCATGCGCGGATAGTTCGCCAAGCGTGAAGAGACGGCTGACGCCGGCCTCGCGCGCGAACTCGCCGACTTGTGCGTGCATCGCGCCCGCTTCGCGTCCAAGCTCCCCCATGTCGCCCAGGACGAGCAATTTTTTTCCGCGCGCCTGCGCGAGCACGCTGATCGCGGCACGCACCGAATCCGGATTCGCGTTGTAGGTGTCGTCGATCAGTTTTGCGCCGTTTAGCCCGCGCTTTCTCTGCAGCCGGCCCTTGATGCCGCCAAATTGCGCGAGCCCCGCCGCAACCGTCGCGGCCGGCACGTTAAGCGCGGTCGCTGCCGCGCTCGCGGCCAGCGCATTCCTGATGTTGTGCAAACCCGGCGCTGGCAGCACTGCGCGCGCCGAGCCCAGCGGCGTCGTAAGCACGATTTCGCTGTCGAGTTCGCGTATCGTGTAGGTTGCCGTGACGGCGGCTTTCGCCTCCAGCGCAAACTCAAGCTGCCGTTTGCCCGCGGCAAGCTCGCGCCACAGCGGCGCATAGCGGTCGTCGGCGTTCAACACCGCGGTGCCGCCCGTCTTGAGCCCCGCAAAAATCTCGCCCTTGGCGCGCGCAATCGCTTCGGCCGAGCCCAGGTTTTCGATGTGGGCAACCCCCGCGTTATTGATCAGCGCGACGTCGGGCTCGGCAAGCTGCGTGATGTAGCTGATCTCGCCCGCGTGATTCATGCCCATTTCAATCACGGCATAACGGTGCGCGCTGCGTAGTTCCAGCAGCGTCAGCGGTACACCGATGTGGTTATTGAGATTGCCGCGGGTAGCCAGCACGCAGGATCGAGGATCGAGGATCGAGGATTGAGTTGCTTTGCATGCCTCGCGCAGGATGGCCGCAAGCATCTCTTTGACGGTGGTTTTGCCGTTGCTGCCGGTCAATGCGACCAGCGGCGTCCGCCACTGGCGGCGCCAGTAATTGCCGAGTTGGCCGAGCGCCATGAGCGTGTCGTCGACCAAAATCTGCGGCAGCGCCACGTTCGTGGATGCGCGTTCGACGAGCACGCCCGCCGCACCCGCCGCCGCCGCCTGTGCGAGAAATGCATGGCCGTCAAAGCGCTCACCCTTCAATGCGATAAAAAGATCGCCGCGTTTGATCGCACGGCTATCGGTGCTGACCGCGCTAAACTCGGTGTCACCGTCGGTGTGGCGCGCGCCGAGCGCCTGCGCCGCCACTGAAATGCGCATCATGCGGTCCACCGTTTCAACGCCGCGCGCGCAACGACGGCATCGCGAAATGCATGTCGCACGCCGCGCACTTCCTGATACGTTTCGTGCCCCTTGCCGGCGATTAACACGACGTCGCCGCGACGGGCTTCCCCTAGCGCACGCGCAATTGCGCGCTTGCGATCCGGTTCGACCACCGCGTCGCCGCGCGCGCCCTTGCGGATGTCATCGATGATCGAGAGCGGATCCTCGCAACGCGGGTTGTCGCTGGTGATGACGACCCGGTCTGCGAGCCGCGTCGCCAGCGCGCCCATCAACGGCCGCTTGCCGCGATCGCGCCCGCCACCGCAACCGAATACGCAGATGATGCGCGCGTCGCTGTCGTCGTTGAGTTCGCGTAATGCGCGCAATACGTGATCGAGTGCGTCCGGCGTATGGGCGTAGTCGATGACGACCAGCGGCAAACGGCCGCCGCCGATCTTCTGCATGCGCCCCGGCACGGCTTTAAGCTTGCCGAGGGTTGCCACCGCGTCTTTCAACTTGATGTCGCTGGCGAGCAGCGTCGCCAGTGATCCGAGCAGGTTCGACGCATTGTGCCGGCCGAGCATGGGGCTTTCGACGGTCGCCCGCCCCCACGGCGTCCTGACGTCAAACCGCATGCCGGCAGCACCCGCCGCGTAATTCCCGCCGATCAGGCGCTGCACGCGCTCGGCACTTTTGACACGTCGCTCGAATCCGTAGCCGAGCACGTCAAGTCCGCGCCGCCGCACGCGGCGCGCAAGTTCGCTGCCGAAGTCATCGTCGAGATTAACAATCGCGTGGCGCAGGGACTCGCACTCGAAGAGCCGCGCCTTGGCGCGCCGGTAGCGATGCATAGTGCGGTGGTAGTCGAGATGGTCGCGCGTGAGGTTGGTGAAGAGCGCGGCATCGAACTCGACGCCCGCGACACGCTCCTGATCAAGCCCGATCGACGACACCTCCATGCTCACGGCGCGCGCGCCGCGCCGCGCAAAGCGCGCCAGCTGCGCGTGCAGCCACACCGCGTCCGGAGTGGTATTGGCGAGCGGCAGCAATGTCCTGCGCATGCCATAACCGAGGGTGCCGATGACCGCGGTACGCACGCCGCAATGGTTGAGCGCCTGCGCAATCCACTGGCTACAGGTCGTCTTGCCGTTGGTGCCGGTCACCCCGATCATCCACAGCCGCGTACTCGGCTCGTCATAGACGTGGCTCGCAATGATGCCGGCGCGCGCGCGCAGCTGCGTCACACCGGCATTCGGCACGCGCCACGCCGGATTCCACTGAAACCCGCGCTTTTCCCAAAGCACCGATGCGGCACCGCGCGCGATCGCCTGTTCGATATAGCGCCGGCCGTCCTGCGTCTCGCCCGGACAGGCGACGAAAGTGTCGCCGCGCCTGACGCGCCGGCTGTCGGTCGCGAGCCGCGTGATACCGAGTTGATCTAGCGTGGAGAGGCTCATACTTCCTCGCGCACCTCCGGCGCACCGGGCGGCGGCAGGATCACGTTGTTGAGCGGCGCATCGGGCTTCACACCGAGCAACCGCAGTGCACCGGCCATCACGCTGCTGAACACCGGTGCCGCGACGGTGCCGCCGTAATACTGGCCCGCGCCCGGCTCATCGATCATCACCGCAACAATCAGCCGCGGTGCTGAAGCCGGGGCGAAGCCGACGAATGACGAGACGTATTTATTGGGCGCGTAGCTCGCGCCGTCGAGTTTGTGCGCGGTGCCGGTCTTGCCCGCCACGCGGTAGCCGGTAATTTGCGCGCGCGGCGCGGTGCCGCCGGGTTGCACCACGAGTTCAAGCATCCCGCGCACCTGCAACGCGGTTTCGGCTGAAATCACACGCGTGCCTTCGGCCACCGTGTCGAGCTTCACCACCGTGACCGGCTTGATCTCCCCGTCGCCGGCGAAAACAAGGTAGGCGCGCGCGAGTTGCAGCAGGCTCAGCGAAATACCGTGGCCATACGACATCGTCGCCTGCTCGATCGGCCGCCAGGTCGTGTACGCGCGCAGCTTACCCGACACCTCGCCGGGAAATCCGGAGCGCGGTTGCACGCCAAAACCGACTTTGTTGAATAGGTTCCACAATGATTCCGACGGCAGCGCGAGCGCTATCTTGGCGGCGCCGACGTTAGAAGATTTCTGGATGACCTGCGCAACCGTAAGAGCGCCGGATGGATGCGCATCGTGTATCGTCGCGCTGCCGATGACGAGCTGCCCCGTGCCGGTCTGCACCACGCTGTCGGGCCTGAAGAGGCCGCTTTCGATCGCCGCCGCGACCGTGAATGGTTTGAGTGTCGAGCCCGGCTCGAACAAATCGGTCACCGCGCGGTTGCGTGTGCGCCGCGGTTCGAGCTTGCCGCGGTTGTTCGGGTTGTATGACGGCAGGTTCGCCATCGCCAGCACTTCTCCGGTTTGCACGTCGAGTACGACGATGCCACCGGCTTTCGCGCGGTTCGCGTCCACCGCGCTTTTCAGCTCGCGGTAGGCGAGATACTGGATTTTGGCGTCGACCGAAAGAGCCAGATCGCGTCCCTGCTGCGGCAGGCGCACGCTTTCGACGTCCTCGACAATGCGGCCGAGCCGATCCTTGATCACGCGCCGGCTGCCGGGTTTACCGGTAAGTTGGTCGTCGAACGCGAGTTCGAGCGCTTCCTGACCCTGATCGTCGATGTCGGTAAAACCGATCAGGTGGGCGAAGTAGTCGCTGCCGGGATAATAGCGGCGGTATTCGCGCCGCAGAAAGATCCCGGGAACATTGAGCTCGACGATTTTCGCCGCCTGCTCCGGCGGCAGATGGCGCTTGAGATACACGAACTCGCGACTGGTATCCGCGAACCGTTTCTGGATTTCGCCGGCGTCAAGTTCAAGCAGTTGCGACAGGCGTTTCATCTGCGCCGGCGCGATTGTGACATCGGCGGGGCTCGCCCATACCGACTCGACCGGTGTCGAGATCGCCAGCGGCTCGCGATTACGGTCGGTGATCATGCCGCGCGTAGCCGGCAGGTCGATCACGCGGCCGTAACGCGAAGCGCCTTTTTTCTGCAGGAAGTCGTTATTCAGTCCCTGCAGGTAGATGGCGCGCGCAACCAACACGCCAAAACCCATGAGCAGCAACAAAAGCAGGGTACGCGAGCGCCAGCCGGGCAGCGACAATGTCAGGGTCTGCGCCGGCGCGTTCATGGCGCCGCCTCCGGCGTAACCACCTGCACACGCGCGGCCGGTGGCACGCGCATCATCAGTTGACCGCTGGCGATTTTTTCGATGCGCGCATGCATCGCCCACGTGCTTTGCTCGAGCTGCAACTGCCCCCACTCGACTTCAAACTGCTTCGCGAGTTCCCGTTCCTTCTGCAATTCCACGTAAAGCTTGCGCGACTTGTGTTGCGAGGTGACAACGGACAGCGCGCAGACGACCAGAATGGCGAGCAAAATCAGATTCAGACGCGCCATCAAGCGGGCGACTCCTTAGTGCGTTCGGCAATCCGCATGACGGCACTGCGCGCGCGCGGATTGGCGGCGATTTCGTCGTGTGCGGGTCGTTGTATCTTGCCGACGAGGCTGAGCGCGGGTCGCGGCAATTCCGCGGCGCGCAATGGCAAACGCGAGGGCAGTTGGGGCGGCTGCGATTCCCCGCGCAGAAAGCGTTTGACGATGCGGTCTTCGAGCGAATGAAAACTGATCGCCACGAGCCGCCCTCCAGGCGCCAGTGCGGCGACGCATTGCGGCAGCACCGCGGTCAACTCCTCAAGCTCCTGATTGACGTGAATCCGTAGAGCCTGAAAGGTGCGCGTCGCCGGATGCTGCCCCGGCTCGCGTGTGCGGACGCTCTTGGCCACGATCCCGGCAAGCTCGCGTGTGGTCGCGACAACGCCCCCCGTTCGTGCTGCAACAATCGCTGCTGCAATCTGCTTAGCAAACCGTTCTTCGCCATAATTGCGGATGACCTCCTTTATTTCATGTTCGTCCGCGCTCGCCAGCCACTCGGCTGCCGTCCTGCCACGACTCGTGTCCATGCGCATGTCGAGCGGCGCATCGGCGCGAAAGCTGAAACCGCGCGCCGCCTCGTCGAGTTGCGGCGACGACACGCCGAGGTCGAGCAAAATGCCGTCGACTTGCGCGACACCGCGCGCGTGCAGCACGTCGCGCAAACCGCTGAAACTCTGATGCACAAGTTCGAGCCGCCCGTCATCGATACCCCCGCGCACTGCGATCGCCGCCGGATCGCGATCCAGCGCTATCAAATACCCGCGCCTGCCAAGGCGCGCCAGAATCTCGCGGCTGTGACCGCCGCGGCCGAACGTGCAGTCGACGTAAACGCCGTTGCCTTGCACTTTCAAACCATCTACTGCCGCGTGTAACAGGACTGGGGTATGTGAGCCCGGGCTCACAACGAGAAGCCCTCCAGTTCCGGCGGCAGATCGCCGTCACTGAACCCGGTGCTGCGTTCCAGCACCTGGTCCCATTTTTCCTTGTCCCACAATTCGAATTTGTTGGTCTGCCCGACGAGCACAACGCTTTTTCCCAGCGCCGCGAAATCACGCAATGCGGGCGATATGAGAACGCGCCCCGCCGCGTCCATATCGATGTCCTCGGCGTAACCGATGAGTTGGCGCTGCAAATCGCGTATGCGCTTGTTGAAGCCGGAGAGATTCATCAGCTTTTGCTGGATCGGCTCCCAGTCGGGCTGCGGATAGATCAACAGGCACTTGTCGTGATCGGCGGTAATCACGAGCCGGCCGGCGCAGCGCACGAGCAAGGCCTCGCGGTAACGCGACGGCACCGCGAGCCGGCCTTTGCTGTCGAGACTTAACTGCGCTACACCACGAAACACGACTCCCCCTTTTTGAGGTACGGGAGTGAGATTTTTCCCACTTTTTCCCACCGTCACCCACTATATGAAAAACAGATGACAGGGTCAAGCGCAAAAAATCTATTTTCTGTTTTCAGGACAAAGACTTATGAGGACTAATTCACGCTCGCGATGAGTTTAATAAATAAAAATGTTTATAAACAATATAATATAGATTATATTGAATGTTATACTTTAATATTGTTTTTGACTATCAAGGAGTTACGACAGGGGCAGGCGTTGCGGAAAAGCAACACCGGTCAGATTCGGGACCCAACGGGCGTCTGTAGGGGTCCGCGCCGCTTGCGTCAGCGATGCCGCAGCAAAGTTGGCACTAACTAGCGCCACACTACGACGTCAAAATCGAGGCCACGATAAATGAACAACCCCGCGGCAAGCCGCGGGGTATCAAAACCAAAGACATCGGCGAAAGTGTTCGCCCCAAGGGGCGAGGAATTGGACCCGAAGAGAGATTAAAAGATGCCGCAGACCCGCGTGAACTGCACGCGGATTGCCGTGCTGGTGGCAGCGGCGCTTACCGCCGCGGACGGAACCTGCATCGAACTTATCGGGAACGCCAGCGCTATACCGCTTCGGCGACGGCCTTGCCCATCTCGGTCGTGCCGGATTTGCCGCCGACATCCCGCGTGCGCGGGCCTTCGACGAGGATTGTCTCGATCGCATCTAGGATGGCTTTCGCCGCATCGGGATGGCCGAGATGTTCTAGCATCATGGCGCCCGACCAGATCTGGCCGACCGGATTGGCGATGCCCTTGCCGTGAATATCGGGCGCCGAGCCGTGCACCGGCTCGAACAGCGACGGAAATTCCCGCTCGGGATTGATGTTCGCCGACGGCGCAATGCCGATGGTGCCGGTGCATGCCGGCCCCAGGTCGGACAGAATATCGCCGAACAAATTGGAACCGACGACGACATCGAACCAGTCCGGGTGCAACACGAAATGCGCGGACAGAATGTCGATGTGGTATTGATCGGTTTTGATGTCAGGATACTGCGCGGACATCGCCTTGAAACGCTCGTCCCAGTACGGCATGGTGATCGAGATGCCGTTCGATTTGGTCGCCGAGGTGACGTGCTTCTTGGCGCCTTTCTGCGCGAGCTCGAACGCAAAGCGCATGATGCGATCGGTGCCGCGCCGCGAGAAAATTGTCTGCTGCATGGCCAGCTCGTGTTCGGTGCCATCGAACATGCGCCCGCCGATCGACGAATACTCGCCCTCGCTGTTCTCGCGCACGACCCAGAAATCGATGTCGCCCGGCTTCCTGTCCGCGAGCGGGCATTTCACGCCGGGCATCAGGCGCACCGGCCGCAGATTCACGTACTGCTGGAAATTGCGGCGAAACGGAATCAACAGCCCCCACAGCGAAACGTGATCGGGTACCGTCGCCGGCCAGCCCGCGGCGCCGAAAAACACCGCATCGTGCTTGCGCACCTGGGCGAGCCCGTCCTCCGGCATCATGCGGCCGTGCTTCGCGAAGTAATCGCAACTCCAGTCGAACTCATCGAACTTAAGTTCGAAACCGAATTTGCGCGCCGCGGCTTCGAGCACGCGCACGCCCTCAGGGCCGGTTTCCTTGCCGATGCCGTCGCCGGGAATGTACGCGATTCTGTATTTCTTCATGATTCGTCCTTTGACTCTAACGTGCTTGATGAATGCATGGCGTGTCATGCGACGGTTGCCAGCCGTCGTGCGCGGCCGCGAAAATGGGAGTCAGCCGATAAGCCGGGTTCTGTCGGGAACTTGCGCTCCCGCGACAGTCATTCCTCTCGACGTACGGTTGCCCGCACGCTCTAGCCACCTACCCGCAAGCTCGGTGGGTCACGTCAGCGCTTGCCTATTTGGTGTTGCTCCGGGTGGAGGTTGCCGCGTTTCACCCCGCCGCATCCCGCGCCGATAAACCGGCGCGATCCACGGCGGACTCGTCTCTGTGGCCCTGTTCCTCGCCTCGCGGCGGACGGTCGTTAGCCGTCACCCTACCCTGTGGAGCCCGGACTTTCCTCTATTGGGGCGATAACCGCGCCAACAGCGACTGCCTGGCCAACTCCCGCGTCTATTTTAACACGCAGCAACCCGCAAGCCGCATGCTTTACAACAACCGCCAGGCGACGATGCCGCCGGCGCGGAACGGCACCAGCGTGTCCTTGTGAAAGGGCAACTCCTTCGGCACGTTCCAGACTTCTTTCAGGAGCGTGATCTTTTCCTGGTTGCGCGGCAACCCGTAGAAGCCGGGACCGAATACGCTGGCGAACCCCTCGAGCTTTTCAAGCGCGTTATAGGCGCCGAATATTTCCGCGTATAGTTCAATCCCCGCATGCGCCGTGTACATGCCCGCGCAGCCGCATGCCGCCTCTTTGGTATTGCGCGCGTGCGGCGCGCTATCGGTGCCGAGAAAAAATTTTGGATTACCGCTGGTGGCGGCCTCGATCAGCGCCAGCCGGTCGTCTTCGCGCTTCAACACCGGCAGGCAGAAGTGGTGCGGACGGATGCCGCCCGCAAACAGCGCATTGCGGTTGAGCAGCAAGTGATGCGCGGTGATCGTCGCCGCCACGCGCGGCGGCGAACCGAGCACGAAGCGCACCGCCTCTTTGGTCGTAATATGTTCAAACACCACGCGCAGCTTCGGAAATTTTTGCAGCACCGGTATCAGCACGCGGTCGATAAACAGCTTCTCGCGGTCGAAAATATCCACGTTGGGAAACGTTACTTCACCGTGCACCAGGAGCGGCAGCCCGCATTCCTCCATCACGGCGAGCGCGTCTTCGCACTTGATCAACTCGGTTACGCCCGCGTCTGAATGGGTGGTCGCGCCGGCCGGATAGTATTTGACGGCATGCACTACTCCGCTTGCCTTGGCGCGCCGGATTTCGGCGCCAGTCGTGTTGTCCGTCAGATACAGCGTCATCAACGGCTCGAAATGCATGCCATCGGGCAACGCGGAAAGAATGCGTTCGCGGTAAGCGAGCGCCATGGCGGTCGTCGTCACCGGCGGTTTCAGATTCGGCATCACGATCGCGCGCGCGAAACGACGCACGACATCCGGCAACACCGCGCGCATATGATCGCCGTCGCGCAAATGCAAATGCCAGTCGTCCGGGCGCGTCAGGGTAACTCGGCTCATGGTTTTCTTTCCAAATGTGACGAATAGTAAATGGTAAGCGGTGAGTTGCGAAGGGGGTGCGCAGCGGATCGCGCCGCCGCCCACCTTTCGCCCGCCCGCTACTTGACTTGCTCCTTCATTGCCAGCGCGCGAGCATACAGCCCGTTACGCTTGGCGCCGGTGATTTCAGCCGCCAGCTTCACTGCCTGCTTGAGTGGTAGTTCGCCTGCTAGGATTTCAAGCACGCGCCGCGCGGCATTTTCATCCGGCGCGCCGGCTTGCGCCGCACCGTCGACGAGCAGCACGAATTCGCCTTTAAGCCGGTTCGGGTCCTCCACCAACCATGCCGCCGCCGCGCCGAGCGTGCAGGCGTGTATCGTCTCAAAAAGCTTGGTGAGTTCGCGCGCAAGCGTGATACTACGCTCCCCGCCCAGCACCGCCGCCATGTCGGTCACGCTGGCAACCACGCGGTGCGGCGCCTCGTAGAATATCAACAGAAATGGCAGGGACTTCAACGTCGCGAGTTCACGTTTGCGCGCGCCGGCGGACTGCGGCAAAAAGCCGCAAAACAAAAATTTCGGCGCTGCGACACCGGCGGCGGACAATGCGCACAGCGCCGCATTCGGCCCCGGCACCGGCACCACGGGATAACCGGCATCCCGCACCGCCGCCACCGCCAGCGCACCGGGATCGGAAATCGCCGGCGTGCCGGCATCGCTGACCAGCGCAACGGATTTACCTTGCGCCAGCATTTGCACGATTTTCAGCGCCGCGTGCCGCTCGTTGTGTTCGTGCACCGCGATGAGCGGCGCACTGACGCCGTAATGCCGGAGTAGCCCCAATGTGACGCGCGTATCCTCGGCGGCAATCGCATCCACCCGCTTTAATATGTCGAGTGCGCGCAACGTGATATCGGCCAGATTTCCAATCGGTGTGGCCACTACATATAATGAAGGCCGCCCCACTCCCGCCTGCTCATGATGCGCCGAATCTTTCATCGCCTGGCTGCCGCCCTCGTTTTGCTCCCGGCGCTACTATACGGGGGAGCCGCGCTGTTCGCTACCGGCGCCGCGCACGCCGCCGCGCGCGAGCCGCATATCGCGTTGATACTGCCGCTGGCGTCGCCTTCCTTCGGCCACCACGCCGATGCCGTCAGGCTGGGCTTTATCGCGGCGGCCAATGCCGCCGCAAAGGGCGCGCCGCCGATCCGCATTTACCCGGTCAACGAAGACACGCTCAACGTGCTCACCGTTTACGAACAGGCCGTCGAGTCCGGCGCGCGCCTGGTCGTCGGCCCCTTGACGCGCAACGGCGTGGCGGCGCTTGCCGCCAGCAATCTCGTGACGGTGCCGACACTCGCGCTGAACACGCTTGACGCGCGTTCGCCGCAGCCGGCGCGCCTGTATCTGTTCGGCCTCGGCGCCGAACAGGAGGCGCGCCAGATCGCGCAGCTCGCATTTGACGACGGCCGCCGCAACGCCTACATCGTGGGCGACGACACGCCACTCAGCAAACGCATGCGCCAGGCGTTTCTCGAGGCGTTCGCGCGCCGCGGCGGCATCACGGCCGCCCAATTCACCTTCAGCGCCGACCAGGCCAGCCTCGCCAAGTTGCGCCAGGCCGCGGATCTCGGCGTCGCCGACATGGTTTTTCTCGCGCTGGATTTCACCCGCGCGCGCACGCTACGGCCGTACCTCGGCAATACGCTCGCGGCCTATGCGACCTCGCAGGTCAATGCCAACGGCGGCGCTGCCGCGGCGCGCGAACTTGACCGCGTGCGCTTTGTCGACATGCCGTGGCTGCTGCAACCGGACCACCCGGCCGTGATGATCTATCCGCGCGCGCAGTTCGACAACGCCGTCGATTTCGAGCGTCTGTACGCGCTCGGCATCGACGCGTTCCGGCTGGGGCTTGAATTGCTGCGCAACAATCGCGATCCGGCGCTCGACGGCGTGACCGGCCAGATCCGGATCACGCGCGACCAGCAGTTCGTGCGCGAACTGACCGCCGCGCAATTCGTCGACGGCAAGACCGTGATATCCGGCAAACCACGCTGATGAGCGCGCGCGGCGACGACGCGGAGAATCTCGCCGCCGCATTTTTGCAACGCGCGGGGATCACTCTCGTGGCGCGCAATTTTCGCTGCCGCCTCGGCGAAATCGACCTCATCGCACGCGACGGCAAAACGCTGGTGTTCGTCGAAGTGCGCATGCGCTCGAGCGACCGCTTTGGCGGCGCCGCCGCCAGCATTACCGCCGCCAAGCGCAAGAAGTTGCTGCGCACGGCGCGCTATTATTTGGCCGGCGTGGCGCGCCCGCCGGCATGCCGTTTCGACGCGCTGCTCGTGAATGGCGTGGATAATTCGATCGAGTGGCTGAAAAACGCGTTCGAAGAGTGATTTATGGGATAATTTATCAATTTACCGGATGAAGAATGGATTTAATTAACCGCATCAGCGAGAACTTTTCCGAGAGCGCGCATCTCAAACTGCAAAGCATGGACGCGCTGGCCGGACCGATCGCCGCCGCCGCCGAACGCATGGTGCAGTGCCTGCGCGCCGACGGCAAGATACTCGCCTGCGGCAACGGCGGTTCGGCCGCGGATTCGCAGCATTTCGCGGCGGAACTCCTGAATCGCTTCGAAATGGAGCGGCCGGGACTGGCCGCGATGGCGCTTACCACCGACAGCTCGACACTGACGTCGATTGCCAACGATTACGCTTTTGAGCAGGTGTTCTCGAAGCAGGTGCGCGCGCTCGGACACAAAAACGACTTGCTGCTCGCCATTTCGACCAGCGGCAATTCGAAGAACGTGCTGGCGGCAATTGTCGCCGCGCATGAAAACGGCATGAGCGTGGTGGCGTTGAGCGGCCGCAATGGCGG
>JAYVME010000231.1:0-4625 GCA_043759115.1 Betaproteobacteria bacterium
CGGCGATGAGATCATGTTTGCATCGTGCGTGCCGGATTTGCTTCAGCTCGGCGCGCACTGCGTAATCGAATGCAATACGCGGCTCGCCGCGTTATTCCGACGCGCGTTCCCGCCGGCGCATGTCCACGGCGCGGATAAGAACGACAACAAGGATTGGTTGGCTAAATTAGCGCCGATCGATTTTCAGGTTGCAATGGGTTCGTTACCGCAATATTTTCGTCACGCGAGGTCCGATTTTCCAATGCGTGACGGATATCTCGTGGCCAACGCCGAGAGGAGCGGCTTCTGGGGCAAACGACTGGCAGCAGGATCCGCCCTGCGCGTTGGCATTGCGTGGCGTGGAGGCACGCTACGCTCAAGACAATTCACCCGGTCGATTGCATTGCCGCAATGGCTGCCTTTGTTGCGCACCGAGGGCGCGGCATTTTATGCGCTTCAATATGGCGATATCACCGCGGAACTCGCAGAGATGCGCGTCCAATCCGGCGTGACCGTGACGGACCTGGGTAACGCGGTCGACGATCTCGATGAACTTGCCGCCATAATCAGCGCGCTCGATCTCGTCATCAGCGTCGACAATACCGTCGCACATCTTGCAGGCGCGCTCGGCAAACCGGTATGGACGCTGCTGCCATGCAGTCCCGAGTGGCGTTACCCGCGGCATGGGGACGCTATGCCGTGGTATCCGTCCATGCGCCTGTTTCATCGCGCGCGGGACGAGGGCTGGGAGCCCGTGATGGATCGGGTGACCAGGAAACTTGCCGGCGTCACGCATGGGAAGTGAGGAGCACAGAGTGAACGGCTTGGCAGGACGCACGGTGTTATGAGTATTCTCGCGTGGCTCGCCTCCCGGTTGCCGCGCGCACGCTCACGCGCAGTGCCGGCAGGCGCGCCGGCATTGCTGCGCACGCCAGCGGAAGGGGAGGTCGAAGGCGCGGCGCGTGCCGCGTTTGACGCCGGGCTCGCCGCTTATTCGTGCACAGACTTTGCGACTGCAATTGCCTGCTTTAATCGTGCGCTCCAGTCCCGGCATGATGATGCGGATGCCCATAACAATCTGGGTTTGAGCTATCTTGGACTGGGCCGCAGCGAGGACGCGATGGACGCTTTCGTGCTCGCGATCCATTTCCGCCCGCAGTTTCCGCAGGCGTTTTACAACAGGGCGCTGGCGGCGCTGCAACGCGGCGATGTCCGGGAGGTCGTGACTTGTCTCGAGCAGGCTATCGAGTTAAAGCCCGATTTCGTCGCCGCTTACAGCACTCTTGGCTACGTGCTGGGTCATCAAGCAGGCGAGCCCGAACTGGGTGCAGCGCATATCAGGAAAGCATTGGCGTTAAGCCCGGCGGACCCCGACGTGCTGTGCAATTACAGCGCGGTGCTCGCGCAAGAGGGGCGTGCCGGGGAGGCGTTGGAAATCTGTCAGCAATTGCTGGCTGCGCACCCTGATATGCACGAGGCCCGGTTGAACCGTGCGCTCGCCCGACTTAAGCTCGGGCAATATTCGCAGGCGTGGCCTGACTATGAGGCACGCAAGCTCGCGCGCGGCAATTATGTGCCGCGCTTGCTGCCGCTGCCGGAGTGGCAGGGGCAGGCGCTGGGCGGCAAAAAGCTGCTCATCTATGCCGAACAGGGCCTCGGCGACCAGATCATGTTCGCGTCCTGCGTGCCCGATGTACTCAAGCAGGTGGAGAGTTGCCTGATCGAGTGTGCGCCCAAACTGGTGGCGCTCTTCCGACGTTCATTCCCCTCTGCCACGATCGAATCGCAGGCGCTGGGAGACGCAAGCCTCGCTCGTTTGGCGCAAGCCACGGGCGTTGATTATCAAGTGGCGATCGGCAGTCTGCCCGCGCAATTTCGCAGGCACCGGTCTGATTTTCCCTCTCACGTGGGATATCTGCATGCCGAACCGGCGCGTATTGATTTCTGGAAACGCCGCCTCGATGCTTTGGGGCCGGGCTTGAAAATCGGGATTTCCTGGTCCGGCGGCGCGCCTGCCACGCGCGGGGCAGGCCGCTCGACGCAACTGGCAGCATGGTTGCCTATTCTGCAGCAGACGGCATGCCATTTCGTGAATCTCCAATACGGCAACGCCGGCGGCGAACTGCAGGCTATAAAAGCAATAGCGCGCGAGCGGCCGCCAGTCATCCACGATTGGCGTGAAGCGATCGACAACTATGCTGAAACGGCAGCGCTGGTTACGGCGCTGGACCTCGTGATTTCAGTGCAGACCGCGCTGGTGCATCTGGCGGGGGCGCTCGGTAAACCGGCGTGGGTCATTTTGCAGGCGGCGTCCGAGTGGCGTTATGGGGAGCAGAGTGAAGCGATGCCGTGGTATCCCGGCGTACGCCTGTTGCGGCAGCCGCGCCCCGGTGACTGGCAGTCCGTGATCATGCGTATCGGGCAGGACGTCGCACAATTGGCGCGGCACTGAGCATGCTCTGGACCTTCATCAAGAACCTCACGCGCAAAGGCGCCGAGATGCCAGGCGTTGCGGACGCCGGTGATTTTCTGGCAAGGGGCATCGACAGTTTTAACGGCGGCGATTTCGCGGCGGCGTGCCGCCAGTTGAACGCGGCGCTTGCCGTAGATCCCGGCGATGGTGACGCGATGTACTACCTGGCGCTGGCCGAAGCGCGCAGCGGCCGCTTCGAGCGGGCGGCAGCATTGCTCCATGCGTTGCGCGTGCAGCGGGATGACGCCGATGTTAACAACGCGTTGGGGAACCTGCATCGATTGCGGGGACACCTCGACGAGGCCGTGGTGAGCTATCGGCGTGCGTTGGAAGTGGACGGCCGGCATCTTGCCGCACTGGCCAATCTCGGACTTGCGCTGCGCGATCAAGGCGTCCCCCAGCAGGCCTTGCCCGTTCTCGATCGCGCCCTTGTACTCGCACCGGACTATGTTGAGGCGCTATTCAATAAAGCGCTGGCGCTTATCGACATCGGCGAGAGTGCGGCGGCTGACGGGTTGATCGAGCAGGTGCTCAAACTCGACCCTGATTTCGCACAGGCCCATCTGCAGCGCGGGTTCATGCTGCTTAAACAGGGCGAGTTTGCGGCGGGCTGGCGCGAATACGCATGGCGCGTGCATATTCCGGATCTCGATCATTGGCGGGATTACGACTACCCTCTATGGCAGGGTGAAGCACTGACCGGAAAACGCGTGCTGGTTCAGGCCGAACAGGGCTTGGGCGATCAAATCATGTTCGCTTCCTGCCTGCCCGACCTGCTGGCGCGCGCGCGGCACACCGTTATCGAGTGCAATCCGCGACTGGCGGGATTGTTCGCGCGATCGTTCCCGGGCGCTGCGGTTTATCGCCATCGTGTGAAGGGTAAACCCGATTGGTTGCGCGAGCCCGTTCCCGATTTCAGAGTTCGCTGCGGTGATTTGCCGCGCATGTTGCGCAATCAGAATACCGATTTTCCCGCGCATGGCGGTTATCTGGTTGCGGACCCCACGCGCGCAACGGAATGGCGCGCGCGGCTGGCGGCGCTCGGCCCGGGTCTCAAGGTCGGTCTATCGTGGCGTGGCGGTACACCGGGCACCGGCCAGGCCGCGCGTTCACTGGCGCTCGAAGCGTTGGTGCCGATACTGACTTTGCCGCAGGCGCATTTCGTCTCTCTGCAATACGGTCCCGTCCACCATGAGATCGCGGATTTGCGCGCGCGCCATGGCATCGCATTGAGCGAATGGCCGCCGGCGATTGCAGACATGGATGAAATGGCGGCATTGGTTGCCAGCCTGGATCTGGTTGTCACCGTATGTACTACCGCAGCCCATTTATGCGGAGCGCTCGGCAAAACCGCATGGGTCATGGTGCCCGCGGTTGCCGAATGGCGTTATCTCGAAAGCGGCCCCCGCATACCCTGGTACCCCGCATTGCGCCTTTTCCGGCAGTCGCGCCTGGATGCATGGGGGACGTTAATTCCAACCTTACGCGTGGCGCTTCAGCAGCGGGTCGCAGCGGCGGCGGCAAGCTAGGCGGCGCGGATTGTTTGCTTCGGGCGAGCGGTGCCTGACTGGATTCAATTTGAAATTGGCTTTTACACCGCGAGTGCCGGGCAACGACGGTGTCGGGTTCGGCACCGTCAAATGACGCTGAGCGTCATGAATTGTCGTTTAAAACACTGTTGTCCATGATGCGATGCACAAAAATTAATTGTAAATTTTCACATTGTGAAATAACGAGTTTGATGGCAGCCGCAATGGAGCGAGTTTTGGTGAACTATGGTGATTGGGGAGAGATAGCGGTCGCGCGCTTGCGCGACACCGACTTCCTGTGCCCTTTGGAGCCTGGCGAGCCGGTCTGGTATGCAACTTGCTCCTAGGGTAAGGCAAGTTCTGGAATTCTTGTTTTGGCGCTTGTAACTTTTTAAGGAGATTTTAATGAAGCGTATCCAACGGGGTTTTACCCTGATCGAATTGATGATCGTCGTGGCGATCATCGGTATTCTGGCGGCGGTCGCGCTGCCCGCGTATCAGGACTACACGATTCGGGCGAAAGTGTCGGAATTAGTGCTGGCGGCGAGCGGTTTCAAAACCACGGTGGCTGAGAAATCGGCATCCGACGGCACCATGGGCAGTTCTGGCAAGGGGCTGACCGTCACCACCGGCGGGCGCATTTC
>JAYVME010000232.1:0-21855 GCA_043759115.1 Betaproteobacteria bacterium
GTTGCCGACCGCGCTGACGCTGGCGTCCGGCGATCCCGAATTCGCACAAGGCATCGCGCGTGAGCTGCATCATGACTGTCTCAGAATTTATTCTGCCGATGACGTTGCGGGCGTCGAAGTCGCCGGCGCCGTAAAGAACGTGATGGCGATCGCCGCCGGCATCAGCGACGGACTCGGTCTCGGTCACAACGCGCGCGCCGCGTTGATCACGCGCGGCCTGGCGGAGATCACGCGGCTCGGGCTGAAACTCGGCGGCCGCCTCGAGACTTTCATGGGACTTGCCGGCATCGGCGATCTCACGCTCACCTGCACCGGCGACCTCTCGCGCAACCGTAACGTGGGTCTCAAGCTCGCGCAAGGTGTTCCACTCGACCAGGTATTGGGCGGGCTAGGCCACGTGGCCGAGGGCGTTTACACGGCGCGCGCGGTGAACCGCCTCGCGCGCGAACTCGGCATCGAAATGCCGATTACGCGCGCCGTGTGCCGCGTGCTGGATGAAAATGTTGCCGCGCGCGCCGCCGTGGAAGAGCTGCTGCGGCGGGACCCCAAACACGAACATTCCTGAGCGCCCGCTTTGAGACGCGGTTGCGATGCGCCTATCCGTCCAAGTCGGCGTGCGCGCTGACTTCCGCGGCGGCCGGTCAAGCGTGGAGATGAAATAATATTATTTATTATTAAATACTTATAAAATATCAGCGGAGACGGGAGAGTGAAAAACAACGGCCCGATACGGTGGTATGCTCGAATTGAGCGGGGCGGATGATACCGTGGACTACGTCACGATTGCAACGCAGCAATCTTCAATTATTAATGGCGATGTAGGCGATTCTGCCGAATTTCCCACAACCTCACGGTTGGAAACGTAACTTGGGCTTAGAGCAGGTTATTGAAGTCCAGCTGACGCCATGCTTCGTAAACCACCACGGCGGCTGAATTGGCAAGATTCAGGCTGCGGCTGGCAGCCTGCATGGGCAGGCGCAACTGAGCGTCAGGTGCGAACTGTTCCAGGACTTCCGCAGGCAGTCCCCGTGTTTCGGGACCGAACACGAACGCGTCGCCTGGCTGAAAAACAACCCGGTCATAGCGTTGCTTGCCGCGCGTCGTTATCGCAAACAGGCGACGGCCCGCCAGCGCCGACCGGCACGCATGCCAATCGTCATGCAGGATGGAATCAACGCCGGCGCGATAATCCATCCCCGCGCGCGCCAGCAGCTTGTCCGTCAGTGAAAAACCGAGCGGGCGCACGAGATGCAGACGGCAGCCGGTGTTCGCGCACAGGCGCATAATATTGCCGGTGTTGGGCGGGATTTCGGGTTCATACAGCACAATTTCAAACATCGCGTCATTCTGCCTTAAACTTGTCACACCCCGCGAAACACGCTAACTTGCGGCCACTCATGGTACACAACGTGCTGTTCCGCAGTCACCATTCAACGCGTTTAGCGTCAATTAGCTGACATCGTTCTGGGAATCCTATGGCCCGACCGGAAAAAATTCGCTTAGGCGAAATACTTGTACAGCAGAAGTTGCTGACGGCGGAGCAACTGAAGCTCGCGCTCGAAGAACAGAAACGCAGCGGGCGCAAGCTCGGGCGCGTATTCATCGAGCAGGGTTATGTTACAGAGGAAGAGATCTCCGAGGCGCTCGCCAAGCAACTGCAGATTCCGTATATCAATCTCAAATACTACAACATCAAACCCGAGGTCACGCAGAAGCTGCCGGAAACGCAGGCCCGCCGGTTTCGCGCGATAGTCCTCGAAGACACTCCTAAAGCGCTGAAGATCGGCATGGCTGATCCGACCGATCTCAACGCCTATGACGAGATCGCGCGCATCGTCAAACGCGAAATCGAAATCGCAGTGGTCACCGAATCGCAGTTGCTGGCAACAATCGATCGGATCTATCGGCGAACCGGCGAAATCACCGGGCTCGCGCAGGAACTCCAGGCTGAACTTGGCGATGACGCAGTTGACTTCGGTGCGCTTGCCGTCACGCCCGGGATCGAGGAAGCGCCCGTCGTCAAGATGCTGCAGTCGGTGTTCGAGGATGCAACCCAGGTGCGCGCCTCGGATATTCACATCGAGCCGCAGGAAAAAAAGCTCGTCATCCGGTTTCGCATCGACGGTGTGCTGCATTTGCAGACCGAAGCGGATCCCAAGATTGCATCGGCGCTCGTGCTGCGCCTGAAGCTGATGTCGGGACTCGACATCTCGGAAAAACGCCTGCCGCAGGATGGGCGCTTCAACGTCAAGATACGCACGAGCATGGTCGACGTGCGTATTTCGACCATGCCGACGCAATACGGCGAGTCGGTCGTCATGCGCCTGCTCAATCAGGGCGGCGGCATCCTTACACTCGAGAAGCTGGGCATGCCGCCCCACATCCTCGAACGCGTACACGCGGTGTTGAAACGCCCGAGCGGCATGATGCTGGTGACGGGGCCGACCGGCAGCGGCAAAACCACCACGCTTTACGCTGCACTTAGCGAGCTTAATACGCCGGAACGCAAGATTATTACGGTCGAGGATCCGGTCGAGTACCGCCTGACCGGGATCAACCAGGTGCAGGTACACGAAAAAATCGAGCTTACATTCGGCCGCGTGCTGCGCTCGGCGTTGCGCCAGGACCCGGACGTAATACTGGTCGGCGAAATGCGCGATCAGGAAACCGTCGAGACCGGATTGCGCGCCGCCATGACCGGTCACATGGTGCTATCGACTCTGCATACCAACGACGCAGTTACGACCCCGGTTCGTTTGATCGACATGGGGGCGCCCCGCTATATGGTCGCGCTGTCCCTGCAGATGGTGCTCGCGCAACGGCTGGTGCGGATGGTGTGCGAGAGCTGTACCGAAACCTACACGCTGCTGCCGGGCGAGCATGAGTGGCTGATGCAGGAATTGGGTGCCAAGGTCGATAACTACCGTTACGTCAAAGGCAAAGGCTGCTCGCACTGCAATGGCACCGGTTATCTTGGCCGCACCGGTGTTTACGAGATGCTCGAAATGAGCAAACCGGTGGTGGAGGCGGCTAACCAGGAGGACCCGGCGCTTTTCATCGATGTCGCAACCCGTGAAATCGGCGGCCATACGCTGCGCGCGCACGCGGTTCAACTGGTGGTGGAAGGCAAGACCACGGTGGACGAGGCCATGCGGATCAGTAACCAGTTCGAAGACTAGCGTCCGCGATGGGATATTTCGCTTACAAAGCGCGCAATTCCGGCGGTGATCTTCTGCAGGGCGTGCTCGAAAGCGCTGACAGCAGCGCTGCCGCGTCGCAACTGACCGGTCTTGGCATGACTCCTGTTGAGATCGTGGCGACCAGCGCGCCGGCGTCGTCAGGCGCCGGCGTATTGGCGCGGCTTTTCCAGGAAAAAGTCTCGCAGCTGGATCTGATGCTGTTCAGCCGTCAGATGTACACGCTGCTGAAGGCCGGCGTGCCGATCATGCGCGCACTGACGGGGTTGCAGGAATCCACCATCAACAAGACTTTCGCGGCGGTGATCGGCGACATCCGCAACAGTCTCGACGCCGGACGCGAGTTGTCGCCGTCGCTCGCGCGCCAGCCGAAAATCTTCACGCCGTTTTACGTCAGCATGGTGAGGGTCGGTGAAATGACCGGCCAGCTGGAAGAAATTTTTCTGCGCATGTTCTACCACCTCGAGTTTGAGAAGTTCATGCGCGAGCAGATCAAATCGGCGATCCGCTACCCGAGCTTTGTTATTGCAACGATGGCGGTGGCCATCGTCATTATTAATTTGTTTGTAATACCTGCGTTTGCCAAGGTGTACAAAGGGTTCAACGCCAAGCTGCCGCTGATGACCCAGATACTGATTGATTCCTCGAATTTCATGGTCGCCTGGTGGCCAATGTTGTTACTGGGCGTCATCGGCGCGGTGTTCGGGTTTCGCGCATGGTCGAGGTCTTCCGCGGGCAAGCTGAAGTGGGATGAAGTCAAGCTCAAGATTCCGATTGCTGGCAAGATCATTCTTAAAGCGACCCTGTCGCGCTTCGCGCGCAGCTTCGCGTTGGCGAGCAAGAGTGGTGTACCGGTGGTGCAGGCGTTGATCACGGTCGCGCAGACCGTCGACAACGATTTCATCGCGCGCAAAATTGAAAAAATGCGCGAAGGCGTCGAACGCGGCGAGTCGGTATTGCGAACCGCGGCGGCCGCGGGTGTCTTTACCCCGGTCGTGATGCAGATGATTGCCGTGGGCGAGGAATCCGGCGCGATCGACGAGATGATGCAGGAGGTTGCCGACTTGTACCAGCGTGAAGTCGAATACGAGCTTAAAACCCTTTCTGCGCAGATCGAGCCTATCCTGATAATCTGCCTTGCCGTGTTGGTGCTGATCCTTGCGCTGGGCGTGTTCCTGCCGATCTGGGATCTCGGTAAAGCGATGATTAAATGAGCGGGGTCAACCGCGTGTCCGCTACCCGCGTTAATGGACTTGAATCAAGGCTTGCGGCCGGTTTTACGTTGATCGAGCTGATCGTGGTCATCGCCCTGGTGAGCGTGCTCGCGGTCACCGCGCTCGACCGGTTGTTCTACTATCAGGAGCGCGCCGAGAAGGCGGTGATGGATGCAACGCTCGCGGCCGTCAAAATGGGGTTGCGGATCCGTCTTGCCGAGCTTACTGTAACTAACAAGCAGAACGTCGCAGCCGAACTCGAGCGTGAAAATCCGATGCGCTGGCTGGACGAACCGCCGGCAAATTACGCGGGGGAGTACCGCGCGCCGGGAGCGCGCGGAACGTGGTATTTCGCGACGCAGGCCCGGCAACTGGTTTACGTGCCGAATAACACCAGTTATTTGAGATGGGAGCAACCGGAGGGGGAGCGTGAGCTACGTTTTCAAGTCAAACTGCGGTATGACGAAATGGAAACCGCAGGCGGAAAATCGAAGTCCCCGGCGGGCATTGCAATCATTGCTTCCAGACCCTATCGCTGGTTCTAGGCGAAGTGTCAAGATTTCGACAACCAAATAGCAATATAGACATTTATAGTCTTATTTTGGGAAAATACGTAACCTAAGTCACTGGTAACTGAGGTTAGTATTGTGAAGTGTGAGTTAATACACTGGTAACGGAATTCAGTACGATTAAACTATTCTGGGCTTAATTCGTGAAAAACGTCACACAGAGAGGCGCACATTGAATACCCGACAAGCCGGTTTTACCCTGATCGAATTGATCGTAGTCATCGTCATCCTGGGTCTTTTGGCGGCGACCGCTTTGCCGCGCTATGCCGCTCTGCAGACACAGGCGCGCATCGCGAAGTTGAATGGCGCGCTGGGCGCGGTGAAAGGTTCCGCTGCGCTTGCGCATGGCGCATGCCTGGCTACCTCGACGCCGGTGGCCTGCACTTCCGCCGGGTTCTCCCTGAGTATGGAGGGCCAGAACGTCACGCTGATTAATCAGTACCCGACCGCCGACGCGGCGGGCATTATCCTCGCCGCGGGACTGACGATTACGCCGGCCGAGGGCTATGCAACCGCCGGCGGAGGCGGCGCCGCCGGCGACACGATTACCGTGGAAGTGCTTGGCAATACCGCAGCCAACTGCAGTTTTACCTATCTAGCGCCGGCTGCCGTAAACACTTCTCCCAGCTTTGGCACCCCGATTATTACCGGTTGCTAAGAAGTTGGCACGGATTCTGCGTTGGTTAGCGACAGCATGTTTGAAATTTGCGACTTGTTCACGAATGGTATCGATTGATACAACATATAAATAGGAGCAGGGCATGAACGCAAGACAACAAGGTTTTACGCTGGTTGAGTTGGTGGTGGTGATTGTAATACTCGGCATACTTGCCGCGACCGCAATCCCGCGTTATGCAAGCTACACGAAGGAGGCGCGCATTGCTGCACTGAACGGCCTCGCTGGTTCGCTCCGCTCGGCAGTGGTGATCGTGCAAGGTCGCTATATCGCGCAAGGTCTCGCTGCCGGGCCGGTAACGATGCTCGATGGTACCTCTGTGACCACGACCGCCGGCGCCGCAGGTGGAATTCCTACGGTCGCCGCTGGCGGCATTGACAACGCAGTCAACGTCCCCGCAACCTCGTTCACCTATGCCGGTGCAACGGGACTGTGGAGTTTCCCCACTGCGATCGCGGGCTGCGACGTGACCTATGCAGCCACGGGGCTTGTGGCGGTTGCCAGCGGAGCATGCTGATCTGATAGCCGCGGCGACGCCGCGTATCGTTTCCATCATTACGTGACCGCAGTTATGGGGTGGATGCGGCGCGCGAGCGCAGCATCCACCCTTTGACTTATGTAGCCATGCACAGAGGGTTCGGCATGAATCTGCAGGGCGACAGCAGCGTCGGCTTCACGCTGGTCGAACTCGTGACGATCTTGGTCGTGGTCGGCATCCTTGCAGCGTTCGCAGTTCCGCGGTTCGTCGGCCGCACCGGGTTTGAGTCGCGCGGCTTTTACGACCAGGCGCAGGGTATTGTGCGCTATGCGCAGAAAATCGCAATTGCGCAGCGGCAGTCGCCGCCCAAGGCGGCGATATTCGTCGTGATCACGGCGAGTCAGATCCGGATATGTTACGACGCAGGCTGTGCAGCAGCGGTTAACGATCCCAGCACCGGCGCCGCATTGACACTCTATGCGCCGGGCCTCGTAACGGTATCGCCCGTAACTTTCAGCTTCGATGGCGCGGGCGCGCCGAGCTTCGGCGCGACGCTTACAATCAACGTTAACAGTACTGGCGTCGGCGATATCAACCGCACGTTTTTCGTCGAAGCGACGACTGGCTATGTTCATCCCTGAATCCACTAAATCAGCATTGCGCGGGTTCACGCTGATCGAACTGGTCATGTTCATCGCGATCGTCGGCGCCGGCGTGGCGGGCACCTTGCTGGCGTACGATTTTTCCGCCAAGAGCAGTGCCGATCCGGTGGTACGCAAACAGGCGCTCGCGATTGCCGAATCATTGCTGGAAGAAATTCAGCAGATGCCATTCACTTTCTGCGATCCGGACGACCCGGCGGTCTCGACGGCGCTCAGCGCCGCGAGTTGCGCGACGCCCGAGGCCATGGGGCCGGAAGCCGGCGAGACGCGCTATAACGCGGCAACGCCGTTCGACAACGTCAACGACTACAACGGCTACAACACGGCGGCAGAAATTCCACCCGGGATCAAGGACATCACGGGCACGCCGATGGGGGGGCTGGGCAACTATAACGCCTCGGTGACGGTAACCCAGGTTGCACTCGGTGGCGTTGCAGCGAGCGATTCGCTTCGGATCACGGTCACGGTGACCGCCCCCGCCAATGTCACGGTGACGGTGGACAGTTATCGCCTCCAGTACGCGCCCAATCTGTGATGACGGCCAATATGATGAATCGGCAACCGGCCGCAGATTGCAATCGCGGCTTCACGCTGGTCGAAATGGTCGCGGTGATGGCGATCATGGGCGTAGTCGGATCGATGGTCGCGATGTTTATCCGGCTGCCGATGCAGGAGTATCAGGATGCGCAGCGGCGCGCCGATATCACCGACGCCGCCGATACGGGATTCACCCGCCTTAAACGCGACCTGCAAACTGCATTGCCGAACAGCGTGCGCGTGACCAGCATCGGCCAGGTGTATTACCTTGAGTTTCTGCAAATGCGCACCGGCGGACGCTATCGCTCCGTCGCGCCATTGCCGCAAGTGGCGTCGGGCGCCAACACTTGTCCCGATACGAATGTCGATGGGTTCGCCGATGAAAACGTGCTGCAATTTGGCGTGGCGGATACGTGCCTCACGTCGCTCGGCACGCTGCCGAATCTCGCCACCATTGTTCCTAACAGCGATTCGGTCGTCGTCTACAACCTCGGCCCGGGTTTTACGGGCGCGGATGCCTATGCGGCCGGCGCGACCAACAATCGGAGCCTCGTGACCGCAGTGGCCGCGGGTGCCGGCGGCGAAAACGTGGTTCGGTTTACGGCGCACACATTCACGCTCGACTCCCCGGGGCGCCGCTTCCAGATTATTTCGGGGCCGGTAACTTACGTGTGCGATCCCGGGGCGGGAACCCTGACACGGATCTCCGGCTATGGGATCGCGGCGGCACAGCCGGCGCCGCCCGCAGGTGCTACAGTCAGGCTGGCGCAGGGAATTGGCGCCAACGGATGCACGATTACTTACAACCAGAACATCATCAATCAGCGCGTTGGCGTGGTTTCGATCCGGCTGACTTTCTCCGATGCGACGAGCGCGACCAACGTGAATCTGTTCGAGGAAATCCAGGTGAGCAACGTGCCATGAATACCCACAATCGCGCCGGCATTTATTGCCGAATACACGCGCAGCGGGGATTCGCGCTGGTAACCGGAATATTCCTGATCACGATTCTGTTTCTATTGAGTGCGTACTTGATCCGCTTTCGCATTTACCAGGACTCCAGTATTTCGCTCGACACGCTGGGCACGCGCGCATACGCGGCGGCGCGCTCGGGCGTGGAGTGGGGCGCGTACCAGTCGCTGCGCCCCGGTCCGTGCGCGGTAGGCACGACGACGACGTCGCTTGCGTTTGGCGGGACGTTGAGCGCTTATACGGCCACCGTGGTGGTCACAGGGGTGCAGTTCAACGAGGCCGGAACCATCGTCACGATGTGCAGTATTACCTCCAACGCGTGCAATCAGCCGACGGGCGGGAATTGCCCAAATGCGGCGCCTGGCGCAAATTACGCAGAGCGCCAGATCACGGTCACGGTGGGGCAGCCGTAAGCGGCGCCAAACGAAGCGGGGATAAACATGCTGAAACACGCTTACATGGTTTTTGCCGCGGTCACCCTGCTATGGGCGGGGCACGCCGTCGCTGCCGGAACCTATGTCAATACGGTCGTTCCCTTCGTCTGGGTTGACGCGACCGGCCACACCAAGGTGGGCCCCGTTACCGGCGGCGTCTATTCACCGCTGTACAAGTTTCAAAGTGCCACCGGTGGTTGCGGCACGGCACCGCCGACCCTAGACGATACGCTGAGCGACCAGATCCCCCTCGGCTTCAATTTCGCATTTGGCAGCCAGACTTTCGACTCGTTGCGCATCATGAGCAACGGCCGCGTTCAACTCACGCGAACGGCCGCGCCCGCGTTGGACAATGCCACCTGCGGATTCGGCAGCCCCGTCACGCAACTACCATTTCCCGACCCGGGCCTGAACAACACTCTCAGAATTTACGGGAACGATCTCGATCCGACCCTGAGCGGCGAGGTGGCGGGCTACAGTACCTTGTGCACCAACCGCGCCACTTGTTTTGTGAGTTTTGCGAGCCTGGGCGTGACGCCGAATCGCAGGTTTGTCGTGACCTGGAGCAATGTGCCGGAATGGACCAACACGAGCACCACGGGCGGCAACTACAATCTCCAGATCATCCTGCAGGAAAACGGTCAATTCATCTACCAGTTCGGCACCGACGTAGCCGGTCCGGCTGCCGCCACCGCTCAAGTCGGCTGGCAGATAAGCACAACGGACTTCGACGTGCCGCAAGTGGGTTTTCCCGCGGCCAATTCCGCGATCAAATTTTTTATTCCGACCCCGGTGGCGGAGTACCGCATGGAACAGGCAAGCTGGAGCGGCGCGGGCCAGGTGCTCGATACCAGCGGCAACGCCCGCCATGCGACGGCGTTGGGCGGTGCGCAAACCGTTGCGGCCGGCGCAGTATGCCGGGGCGCCAACATTCCGGTAAATAGCAGTGCTGCGCAGTTTGACGCCATCGACACCGGCATTGCAGTGCCGACGACCGTGGGCGGCGTTGGCACCATTACGTTCTGGTACAAGGCGAATACCGCGTGGTCCGGCGGCGGCGCGCAGGACGCCCAGTTGCTTGACGCGACTGTCGTCAATAACCAATGGTTTTTTCTGGTCAGGCGCGGCAACGGCCAATTGCGGTTTGTTATAACCGACAGCACGGGCACCGTTCAGGTGGCACAGGCCGCCGCGATCGCCGTCGCAGCCGGTACCTGGAAACACATTGCCGTGAGCTGGAATTTCAACGCACTGGCGGCCGCCAACTCGGACCACATGCTGATCTACGTCGATGGCGCACTCCAGGTGACCTCATCGTTTACGACGGCCGGTTCGTTATCCGCGCAGATCGGCACGTTATATATCGGTGACAACCGCAGCTCGTTTACCGGGTCCAACGGCACCGGTCGTTCGACCGACGGCGTAATCGATGAATTTCGCATTTACAACTACGAAGGCGGTGTCGGACTGGTGCAACGCGATATGAATGCGACATTCAGCTGTGCGGCGATCAACAATTTCCTGGTCAATGTTGGTGCTGCCGCCGGCAGCACTTGTTCGCCGAAGAACATCACGATCACCGCGCGCGACGTGGCGAACACCACACTGACGACCTATACCGGCACGGCCACTATTTCGACGTCGGCGGGACACGGCGACTGGGCGATCGTCGGCGCAACGGGAGTGCTGAACAATGGGGCGGCTGACGACGGTGCGGCGACCTATACATTTGCCGCGGGCGACAACGGCGTCGTCACACTGAGCCTGACCGATACTCACGCCGATGATACGACGATCAGCGCAGCCGACAGCGGCCTTCCTGCCACGCTGTCGACGTCCGGAAGCATTAACTTCCGTGATAACGCCTTCGTCATTACGCCCGACGCGATTCAGGTCGCGGGCCGCGACCAGGCGACCAGCGTTGCGTTGTGGAAAAAAGATCTGACCACCGGCAACTGCTCCATCAATACCGCCTACACGGGCGCCAAATCGCTGGATGCCTGGATCACGCGCGATGCACTGGATCCGGGGGGCGCCGCGCCAACCATCGGCGCACTCAGCCTGCCGAGCGCCGCGCCCGCGTCGAATCCGGCGTCCAACAACCTCACCACGCTGGTGTTTGCCAATGGCGCGGCAAATTTCAATATTTCGACGACGGATGTCGGCAAATACGCGCTCAACATCCGCGACGATACGCGCATCTTTGCCACCGCCGTCGATATCAGCGGCACGTCGAACTCGATCACGACGCGGCCGTTCGGTCTGGCGATTCGGGGCGCGAACGCCGCGACGCCTGTTCAGCACGGGACGACGGCAGCGTCGCCCGTGTTCGCCAAGGCGGGAGCCAATTTCGCGGCAACGGTCGGTTCTTACCTGTGGGCAGCAGCCGACGACGCGAACAACGACGGCGTGCCGGACGCGAACGCCGACATCACCAACAACGGCCTTACGCCGAGCTTTGCGTGGGCCGTGACGGTGGCCGCCGGGGCGTCACTGCCTGGCGTTACCGGCAGCATCAATAACGGGTCCGTCGCCCAGGCAAGTTTTTCCGGTGGCGCCGCAACGGTCGCCAATTTGCAGTACACGGAAGTCGGCAATATCATCTTGAGCGCGGCCGCCAGCAATTATCTGAACAGTGGAGTGACGGTGAGCGGCGACAGCGGCGCGGACGGCACCGGCGCGGCAGGCGGCTACGTCGGCCGCTTCACGCCCGATCACTTCACCGTCTCGGCCGGATCGATCACGAATCGCACCGCCGCGTCCTGCGCGCCTGCCTCGTCGTTCAGTTACATGGGCGAGAGCATGACTCTGACTTACTCGTTGACGGCGCAAAATGTTACCGGGGGCACAACCCTGAACTACAGCGGCGCGTACTCGAAGCTGGTTCTCACCACCCCCGCGAGCTTCAATTTTGGCGCGAAAAGCGGTGTCACGAATCTGACTGCGCGCGTCAATACGCCGACATCGGCCGGGGTTTGGACGAACGGCGCGGCAAGCGTCACGGCGACGATCGCAATCGCGCGCGCGGCGACGCCCGACGGGCCATACACCGCAGTTCAGCTCGGCATCGCGCCGGCGGATAGCGATGCCGTAGCGATGGGCGCGTTCAATCTGGATGTCGACGGGGTCGGTGGCAATGATCACGCCAACGTCGGCGTTTCGACCGAAGTCCGGTTCGGCCGCCTGCGGTTGCAAAACGCCAACGGCTCGCAGTTGATCGCGATGCCGATTCCCATTTCGGCCCAGCATTGGAACGGCAGCGGGTTTGTGACCAATACGCTTGATAATTGCACGACCATCGCGGCCAATAATGTTGCGATCGGCAATCCCCAGCCCGCGGGCTTCGCGGTCGGAGCCGCGACGGTAGGCGGGGCATTTGCTGCGGGTGTCGGCACTTTGCGCTTGCCCGCGTCCGGCGCCGGCACCCGGGGCAGCGTTGACGTCTCGGTGAACCTGACCGGCGCTGCGGCGGGCGCCTCCTGCACCGCCGGCATGCCCGCGAGCACCGGCGCTGGCCGGACGTATTTGCAAGGTCTATGGTGCACCCCGCCGGGAACGTATGCCAGCGACCCTACGGCGCGCGCCACATTCGGCGCCTATCGAAACTCGGACAGGTTCATTTATCAACAGGAGAATTACTAGGCGCTCTAACGCGGCGCGGGCCGGATCGCGCTGCGAGATTGACAATCGAGACACGTTAATTTAGGTTTGACAAGTTTGTATTGGGGCGTAACGCATGAAATGGTTATCAAAAAGGAGCAAGCAACCGGGATGGCTCGCGCTAAACGCCGGCGCGGATCGCTTCGACCTTGTATACGTCAAGCGCACGCCAAACGGCAGGCCCGAGATCGCACTGTGCGACAGCTACCGCAAGGAGGGGACTGATACGGAAACGCTTCTGCGGTTACGTAAGGAACTCAATCTCGATCAGTACCGGTGCACCACCGTGCTCAAGTTTTCCGAATACCAGATTCATTCTCTGGACGCGCCCAATGTGCCGGCCGCCGAATTGAAAAATGCCGTGCGCTGGCGGGTCAAGGATATTCTCGACTATCCGGTGGAACAGGCGACGATCGATGTGCTCGACGTGCCCGTCGATAAGGGCGGCGCCAGCCGCAATCATCTGGTGTATGCGGTGACCGCGCGCAACGAGATCATTGAGCGTATCGTGAAGCCATTTAACGCTTCCAATGTGCCGCTGGAAGTCATCGATATTCCGGCGGTCGCCCAGCGCAACATTGCGACGCTGTTCGAACCGGAGAGCCGCGGAGTGGCCATGCTGGGGTTTTACGAAGAATGCTGCAAGCTGACCTTTACGTGCGGCGGGGAACTCTACCTGGCCCGGCGCATCGAGATCTCGCTTGCGCAATTAATAGACGCGACTGCGGAGCGGCGCAACGAACTCTTCGAGCGCATTGCGCTGGAACTGCAGCGGTCCCTCGACAATTTCGATCGCCAGTTTAGCTACGTGTCAATCGCCAAATTGCTGCTCGCGCCGCTGCCGCAGGAAATCGGCCTGCAGCAATACCTCGCGTCCAATATCTATGTGCCGGTCGAAACCATCGATCTTGGCGCCGTAATGGATTTTCCGGCGATACCCGAACTCAGGCATCCCGCGCGCCAAGCGCGGTGTCTGCAGACCATAGGCGCCGCTTTGCGCGATGATAAAGGCGTAGCCGCCGCATGAGCCAGCAGATCAATCTATTCAACCCGATCTTTCGCAGGAAGAGTTTTTCGTTCACCTCGGCAATTGCCATTTGCTACGGTCTGGGCATCGCGCTGGCGGCCTCCGCCGCGGTCGCCGTCTATGAGGATTATCTGCTGCGTTCGGTGCAAACGCAGTCGCAAGCCGTTGAACAGACGTTCAAGGAAGCCAACGCCCGTCGCGATCAGCTAACCGCGGAAGTGGCCCAGCAAAAGCCGAATGCTCCGTTGGAGGCCGAACTTACGACGCTGGACACGCAACTCAGAGGCCGACAGGAGGTCATCGAGACGCTGAAAAGCGGGGCGGTCGGCGACACCAGCGGATTTTCAGATTACATGGTCGCGTTTTCGCGCCAAAGTATCCAAGGCCTGTGGTTGACCGGATTTGACATCGCGCTGGCAGGCAATGAACTTGCGATCCAGGGCCGCGCGTTAAGCGCGGATCTGGTGGCGACCTACATTAAGCAGTTGAACCAGGAAAAAGCATTGCAAGGCCGCCAATTCGCGGCAATGCGTATCAGCCAGCCGGCGCCTGAACCGGCGGCTGCGGTCAGAAGTGATCAGGGACAAAAGCCCGAGCAGGACGCCAAAGCGCAGAAAGACGCGAAAGAACCGAAGCCGGTGCCGCCGCGCTATTTAGACTTTAGTGTTTCCACTGTCGAGTTGCTCGACAATTCAAAACACGGGGTCAGGCCAGCGGCGGTTCCGCCGCCGTTGCTGGGCGCGGTCATTCCGAGCAGTGCGCCCGAAGCGGCCAAGCCGAGCATCAAGCAGGAGGGCGCCAAATGAAAAGTTTGTGGCGGCAATACGCGGACAAGTTAGACGCTCTCGCAATGCGCGAGCGGGCTATGGTGTTCGCCGCGGCACTGGTGGTGTTGGTGTTCCTGATGAATGCGCTGTTCATCGATCCGGCGATGACTCGCCGCAAAGCGCTTGCGACGCGGATGGCGCAACAGCAAACGGAAATGCAGGGATTGCAAACGCAGATCGCGGCGCTTGAGAAAAAACGGGCTGATCCGGACGCGGTCAATCAGGTGCGGCGCGATGGTATCAAGCGCCAGATTACTGAAATCGACGGCACGCTGAAAGACATGCAGCAAAACCTGGTCCCCGCGCAAAAAATGAATGCCCTGCTGCAAGACATGCTGGCGCGCAATCCGCGCCTGCAAATTGTCACGATGCGCACACTGCCCGTAACCCCCCTCGTGGAACGACCTGCGAAGCCGGAAAAAAACGACGCCGGTTCGTCCGCCCCCGCGACTTCCGGCAAATTTACGGCGGGCGAAAGCAATGTTTTCAAGCACGGCGTTCAGATAACGCTGCAGGGGAGTTACACTGATTTGTATGACTATCTGGCACGTCTCGAAAAACTGTCGTGGCGCATGTTCTGGTCGCGCGCCAGCTTGAATGCAGACGACTATCCGCGGTTGACGTTGACCGTGACCATTTATACTTTGAGTTTGGATAAAGCATGGTTGGTCGTATGACATCTCAAACGGCGGGCAGGAGAGGGGCGGCGGCAAGCGGTATTGTTAAGTCTGCCGGTCGTCATCGCTTGTTCCGGGCCCTGCAATTTTGCGCATTAGCGATACTATCCCCGGCAATTGCGCAGGTGCTCACGGACCCGACGCGGCCGCCCGCCGGCGTCGTGCCGGCGGCGCCTGGCGAACCGGGCGCGGCCGCAAATCCACTGCTGCAAAGCGTGAAGATATCGGGCAGCGAAAAGTCGGCGATTATCGGCGGCGAAACGGTCAAACTCGGCGGCAAGTATGGGGACGCGCGCGTCATCAAAATCACCGAGAGCGCAGTGGTCTTGCGCTCCGCCAACGGCACCGAGACTTTGCGCATGTATCCCGATGTCAACATCAAGGCGGTCGAGCCGCCGTCTGTCCCGAGCAAGCCGGTAAAACGCCACCGCAAACCCGCGGCCATCACCCAAGGAAAGCAGGGATGAGAAACATCTTCCTAATCGTTCTACTGTCATTGAGCGTCGCTTCCTGCCAGTCGCAAAGATTCAAAAACGAGGTCGTTCGCGATCAGGTTGAAAGCGATATAAAACAGGCAACCGAGTTACGTGGCAAGAAGCCGGCAACGCCTGACGCGGTCAACCAGGCGCTCTTGCCGCCGCTCACGGTCGAGATGCCGAAATCCGGCAAGGACGCCGAAGCGCGCTTCGATCTCACTGTGAACAACGCACCGGCGAATCAGGTATTCATGGCGCTGGTATCCGGTACCCGCTTGAGCATGCTGGTGCATCCGGACATCAAGGAATCCATTTCGGTCAATCTCAAGGATGTGACGATCACCGAGGCGCTTGAGGCTATTCGTGAACTTTACGGTTATGAATATAAAGTACAGGGCACGCGTATATACATCCTGTCGGTAACGTTGCAAACGCGTATGTTCCAGGTGAACTATCTCGCCGGCAAGCGCGTCGGTCGCGCCGACGTGCGCGTAACGTCAGGCTCGATTCAGACGCCGTCGTTCAGCGCACCAAGCCAGCCGGCCGGTAGCGGCGCCGCCGCCACGCCGGTACCCGTTGCCGGCGCCGCCGGCGGGACGGCACAGTCAATCGAAAGCAGTCGTGTTACCACTACGTCCAACAACGATTTCTGGACAGAAATCAACGACTCGATCACCTCTATCATAGGCGCCGAGGGCGGCCGCAGCGTCGTGGTCAATCCGACCGCGGGCGTGATACTGGTGCGCGCGTTGCCGGCCGAACTGCGATCGGTCGACCAATACCTCAAGGCCATGTCGCTGGTGGTCGAGCGCCAGGTGATGCTGGAGGCGAAAATCATCGAGGTCGGACTCACGGATCAGTACGCTACAGGCATCAATTGGGGGGCGTTCCAAACCGGACCCAATAGCCGGTTCGGCGCGGGTATCCTCAATCCCGGCACGACCTTGCGCACGGACGGCGCGCTGCAATCATTCACGGCGCGCGGTGCGGACGGCAGTTTGCTGCAGGGTTCGTCGGTCACTATTAACCCGGCGACCTCGAAACCGGTTACGCCTGATCCGCTGGGTGCCGCCGGTAATACCCTGATCGGTTCCGCGACAAGTGGATTGCTGGCGGGAAGTAACATACCTGGATCGGTGTTCGGGCTCGCATTTCAGACGAGCAGTTTTGCCGCGTTGCTCAATTTCCTCGAATCGCAAGGCACCGTGCACGTGCTGTCAAGCCCGCGCATCGCGACGCTCAACAATCAGAAGGCGGTGATCAAGGTCGGCACCGACGAATTCTTCGTTACCAACGTCTCGACGACCACTACATCGACCGGTACCACCAGCACCGTGTCGCCGACCATCACCACGCAACCGTTTTTTTCCGGCATCGCGCTCGATGTGACGCCGCAGATTTCGGAAGACGATCAAATTACGTTGCACATTCATCCGTCGGTGAGCCTGGTGACGGACAAAACCAAGACGCTGAATCTGGGATCGCTTGGCACGTTTACGTTGCCGCTGGCGTCGAGCAATATCAATGAAAGCGACACCATCGTGCGCGTGCAGGACGGCACCATTGCGGCGATTGGCGGCCTGATGAAACAGCAGCAACAGGATACCCGGTCGGGTGTGCCGGGAACCGGCGACGTGTCTATCCTGAGCAGTATCTTCGGCAGCCGCAATCAGCAGCTCAATAAAAGCGAACTCGTGATATTGCTCAAGGTTACGGTGATCAAGGGCGAGGGCGCGTGGCAGCAGCAGGCGCAGGAAATCAACGAGCGCATGCAAAACCTGCGGCGTCCGGATCTTGTCCCGGGAAAACCCGCCACTCAGGGCAAGTAACGGGGCCCCATGTATCAGGCCCATTTTGGATTGCAGGAACCGCCGTTCGGCATCACGCCCGACACCAGTTTTGCGTACGCGTGCGCGAGCCACCAGGAAGCGCTGAATACACTGCTCGTCGCGGTCAAGAACGGCGAAGGATTCATCAAGATCACCGGCGAAGTCGGTACCGGCAAGACGCTGTTGTGCCGCAAGTTCCTTGCCACGCTCGACGGCACGTACGTCTCCGCGTACATTCCCAACCCGTATCTCGAACCGCGCACCCTGCTGCTGGCGCTGGCGGAAGAGCTTGGCGTCAACCTCGCGAAGGAAGACGATCAGCATCATTTGATCAAGGGCTTAACACAAGCACTGCTCGGCTTTGCCGGGCAGGGCAAAGCCGTGGTGTTGTGCCTTGATGAGGCGCAGGCGATGCCGATCGAAAGTCTCGAAGCATTGCGCCTGCTGACCAATCTGGAAACCGAAAAAAGGAAGCTGCTGCAAGTCGTGCTGTTCGGACAGCCCGAACTCGACGCCAAGCTCGCTGAAGATTCCGTGCGCCAGTTGCGTCAACGCATTACTTTCCAGTATCGCTTGGGCGAGCTTGGGCGCGCAGAGCTGGATTACTATCTGGCGCATCGGCTGCGCGTCGCCGGTTATCGCGGCAACCGTTTGTTCACCGGACCGGCCGTGCGCGCGCTGCACCGCGCGAGCGGCGGCATTCCGCGGCTGGTGAACGTACTCGCGCACAAGTCGATGTTGCTTGCCTTTGGCGAGGGCGCACAGCAGGTCACACCCCATCACGTGCGCGCCGCGGCGAGCGACACCCCCGCCGCGGTCGCGGAGCCGCATTGGTGGTGGCTCGGTTTCGCCATGTTGCTGGTATCGGCGGGTGGTATCGGCTGGATGATGTTCAGATAACCGGCCGCGCGCATGAGCCTAATCAATCAGATGCTGCAGGATCTCGAGAAACGCCGCGCGTCGGGCGCCGAGCGCGGCGCGCTGCCGGACCAGGTGCGCGTGCTGCCGCGCGAGGAAGTGCGCAGCATGCCATGGTGGCTGATCGGTATCGCCGCCGCGGCAGCGTTGATTGCATTGCTCGCATGGCAATTCAACCATCAGTCGCCGTCAACGTCACCGACGCCGGTGGCGCAAACGCAGACTCCACCTGAACAGCAATCCGCGGCGGCGCCACCGATACAGGGCAGTCCGGCATCGCGTCTCGCGCTCGATCTGGAGAACGTTCCGCCGCCCGTCGCGCGCGCGCCTGCGCGTTCCGGCGCCGGTGCGTCCGACACGCCGGTCCCGCGCAAATCCGTGCCGCCGCCGCTCGCAACCGCCGCGGTGGTTGTATCCGAATCTGCGATGACAGCAAAGTCAGCGCCCGTTGCCGTGAAGGGGGAACCGGCGAGGCCCGTGGTACCGCCAGTCGAGACGCCCAAGCCTGCATCCGTGGCGTCCACCGCGCCGGTGGTGGTGGCGGTTGCACCAGCCAAGCCGGCGATATCCGCGCCGCGAACCGTCGAGGTGTTGCCGGAGACCAAGGCGATGGCGGCACTGGCAAATCCCCAAATCGATAAACGTGCACAAACGTTAACGCCGCAGCAATTTGCGGAAAACAATTATCGAGAAGCGGCGAATTTTCTGAATCAGGGACGGCTGGCCGACGCGCAGGAAGGGTTCAGGCGCGCGTTACAGAATTACCCGGCGCACATCGGCGCGCGGCAGGGATTATTCGGGTTGCTGCTCGACGCCAGGAAAAACGGCGAAGCCGAACAACTGCTGCAGGAAGGCCTCACGCTCAATTCCAACCAGCCGGGATTCGCCATGGCGCTCGCGAACCTGCAGTACGAACGCGGCGATATTGCGGGCGCGATCGACACCATGCAGAAGTCCGCGCCGGCGGCGCAAGCGAGTCCCGACTATCTGGCGCGCCTGGCGGGTCTGCTGCAGCGTCAGTCACGTCACCGGGAAGCAATCGAGAGCTATCAGGCGGCGTTGCGCCTGGCGCCCGGGTCGGGGGTCTGGCTGATGGGGCTTGGTATCTCGTTGCAGGCATTAAATCGTAACAGCGAAGCGCAGGACGCGTTTCGCCGTGCGCGCGCAACGAACACCCTGAATCCGGAATTGCAGGCGTTCGTCGATCAGCGCTTGAAGCAACTGCAGTAACACCCGTAAGCCGTGAGCACTAAGCGGTGAGCCGTTTCAAACCACGATCAGCGCGCGTTTCGATCCAACCGCTCACCGCTCACCACGGCAGCGTCCGCGCCACTACCCATCCCTGAATTTCGATTGCGCCCGCTTTACGCAGATTGCGCGCGAGTTCGTTGAGCGTGGCGCCGGTCGTCAGCACATCGTCAATCACTGCGACACGCAAACCGCTTAAATCGGCATCGCACACAAATGCCCCGCGAATATTTTTCGCGCGTTCTTTCCAGGGCAGCGTTGCCTGCGGTGCACTGTCGCGCACGCGCCGGCACGCTTCTGCCGCGAGCTTGATGCCGGTGGCGCGGCTGACGACGCGGGCAATTTCCTGCGCCTGATTGAAACCGCGTTCGCGCAGCCGCGCCGGCGACAGCGGCATCGGAATAATGCAATCAACCGCGCGATTCGCGGGTACGGCGAGCGCCTCGCCGAGTAATCGCGCGAGCGCGAGATTGCCGGCGTACTTGTAGTGATGGATCAGCGGCGCCAGCGGCCATGCATAGATAAAAGCTGCGGTCACCGCATCGAACCGGGGTGGATGGCTCAGGCACCCGCCGCAGAGATTGCCGCTGCTGGTCGGGATTGCGCATTGCGGACAGTGCAGCGTCGGGAGCCACGGCAGTTGCGCGTAGCACTCGGCGCACAACAGACGAGTGAGCGCGGGCGCGGTGCATAGCAAACAGTGCTGGGGCAGCATTGCACGCGCAAACATTGCACAACTGTTCAAAAACGAGTCGCGCAAGTTTGACAACTGGCGGGCGATCACTGATGATGCGAAGCTCATGATCTAACGTATTTTTTCACATTTTTACACTCATTCGCGGGCAGAAAGCCATGGCTACCCTTACCCATAACGTAAATAACGCACCAGACCTGCCGGCTGCCGACAGCGTTCGCACAGTTCGTTGGAGTGTCGATCAGGTCGCGCGGTTGCTCGATTTGCCGTTCAACGACTTGCTACATCACGCGCATGGCGTGCATCGCGAAAATTTCGACGCCAACGCTGTTCAGTTGTCGACGTTGCTGTCGATCAAGACCGGCGGTTGTCCCGAGGATTGCGGCTATTGCCCGCAGGCGGCGCGTTATCACACCGGTGTCGAAAACGAAGACATGCTGGCGCTGGCTGCGGTGGTCGCCGCGGCGCGCGCGGCGCGGGATAAAGGTGCGACGCGTTTTTGCATGGGCGCGGCGTGGCGCGGGCCGAAGCAGCGCGACCTCGACCGTGTGCTCGATATGGTGAAAGCAGTGCGCGGGCTCGGCATGGAAACGTGCGCAACGCTCGGCATGTTGAAGGAAGGCCAGGCCGAGCAGTTGAAGGTCGCGGGTCTCGACTACTACAACCACAATCTGGATACCGCTCCCGAGTTTTACGGTGAAATCATTTCCACGCGCACGCAGGAGGACCGCCTCGACACGCTCGGCAAAGTGCGCAATGCCGGTATCAACGTCTGCTGTGGCGGTATCGTCGGCATGGGCGAAACGCGCCGCGCGCGCGCGGCTCTCATCGCCCAGCTGGCGAATCTCGATCCTTATCCGGAGAGCGTGCCGATCAACAATCTGGTGCAGGTCGAAGGCACGCCGCTCAACGGTACCGCCGAGCTCGATCTTTTCGAATTCGTGCGCACCATTGCGTGCGCGCGCATCACGATGCCCACAGCCATGGTGCGGTTGTCGGCCGGACGCCAGGCAATGCCCGAGGGCATACAGGCGCTGTGCTTTATGGCGGGCGCGAATTCGATTTTTTATGGCGACAAACTGCTGACCACCGGTAACCCGGAAGCCGGGCGCGATCGCGCGTTGATGGACAAGCTCGGGATGTATCCCTTGACGCGAGAGGCGTGAGGCAGAAGATCGTTAGGCCCACATTGCGACGGTCCTGTTTTTCTCGCCTCACGCCTTACGCCTCACGCCCCTCACGCCTTACGCCCTTCTGCACTTCATGTCATTGACCGATCTCGCCTCTGAACTCGCCGCACTCGATGCGCGCGGGCTCAAGCGTCAACGCCGCATTCTGGAAAGCCCGCAAGGCGCCCGCGTGGTGGTCGACGGCCGCGAAGTTGTCGCGTTCTGCAGCAACGATTACCTCGGGCTCGCCGCCGATCCGCGCCTGATCGCGGCCGCCTGCGAGGGGGCGCAACGCTTTGGCGTGGGCGCAGGCGCATCGCACCTGATACTCGGTCACGCGACATCCCACCACCAACTCGAAGCGGAACTCGCGCGCTTTGTGCGCCTGCCGCGGGCGTTGCTGTTCTCGGCCGGCTACACGGCGAATATCGGCATCGTGACGGCTCTTGCCGGGCGCGCTGACGCCGTATTCGCCGACAAACTCAATCATGCATCGCTGAATGACGCGGCGTTATTGTCGCGCGCCGCATTCAAGCGCTATGCGCACGGCGACCTTGCCGCTCTTGAGAAACTGCTCGCGGCGTCGACCGC
>JAYVME010000233.1:0-10435 GCA_043759115.1 Betaproteobacteria bacterium
TCGGGCGCGGATTTGGCGGCAAGCTCGGTGCCGATCAAGCCGCTGGCGCCGCCGCGCGTGTCGACCACGACCTGCTGGCCCATCTGCTCGGATAACGCCTGTGCGATGATGCGCGCCGCCGCGTCGGTGCCGCCGCCGGGTGGATAGGGGGATATCAGCCTGATCGGCTTGGACGGGTAGGCCTGCGCCCAGGCGCCTGCCGCCGCCAGCGCAGTGAATGCGGTCACCATAAGGGTGGTCATCAAGCGTTCTGTGTTCATGCATTCTCCCTCGCTGTTTGAACGGGTTTTGCGTTTATAAGTGGTTGGTAGGTTACAATCCGGCCCGCCACGCCATTATCCTGGTTATGCAATAGGGCGGCAGGTCCTTGCCCGATGCTTTTCCCGAGTTCGTTATTTTATCGCAGCGGCAGCGCGCGCGCAGCAACGCGCCGCATTGTCATTGGGTGCTCATGGTTTTCAATTGTCTCCGGTTGCCAGTGGCGGGCTGCCGATTAACTTACGAATGAAGGAAAGAACATGGAAGCGCAAACAGCAACAGCGAAAGTCATGACCAACCTCACGTGCTGGAAATGCGGCGAAGAGACGCTCAAGGAAATGACCGTGGCGGTCGATCCCAAAGCGTTCCGCAGCGCGAAGGTTGAGGCATCGGGCGTCATGCAATCCGAATGCACGAAGTGCGGCACGCGCTCGGTGAACGCGACACAGGCGCTACACAACAAAATTCTCGGCCGCAAGAACCGCAAGGCGGTCATCAAGGAATCGAACCGCAAATTGGGTTAATTATTTGTCATACCCGCGCGTAAGAGCTTGCCCCGGCAGGTTGAAAGCCGGGGCGGGAACCCAGGAAATTCAAATGCTCCTGGATTCCCGCGCGCGCGGGAATGACGAAAGCGCGATTAAGTAGAGGTTTCCGAAGAGGGCATCACCCTTCGAGGTGATGCGCCGGGTTCGCCGTCCAGCGGTTGAACGCCGGCCGCGTTTTTATCTCGGCGTACCAGCGCGCAATGTTGGGCGGTGTTTCGCGGGCAAGTCCGAGCACGTGCCAGCGATGCACGCGCAGCCCCAGCGGAATGTCGCCATACGTGAAGCGCTCGCCCGCGATGTAGCGGGTGCGTCCGAGCTGCTCGTCGGCAATGCGCAGCACGCGCGCGAATTTCTCGCACGCCTTCGCCAGCACCTGCGGATCGCGCTTGTTTTCGGGCAGGCGGATCAGATGCATTGCCATGTCATGTTGCGGCGGCAGGAGCTCGTTGTTCTCCCAGTCCGCCCAGCGGCTCGCAGAGGCGAATGTCCTGATGTCGCCGCCGTACAAGTGGTCGGGTGCGTACTGCATCGCGAGATAACGCACGATCGAGTTCGATTCCCACAGCACGAATCCGTCGTCGTCTATGGTCGGCACGCGGCCGTTGGGATTTTTCGCGCGGTACTCCGGCGTGTCGACCACGCCGAACGGTTTATTGCCTTTTGACACGTGGCCGTCCGGGCCCATCACGGCGCTGGCGAGGATAAACTCAAAGTCGAGCCCGATCTCGGCAAGCGTCCACAACACCTTCTGCGTGCGTCCCGATGACGGGCGGCCCCAGAGCTTCAGCATGCGCGAGATCCCGGCGTTAAGCGGCGGCGCGCAGCGCGCCGTCGAGCCCGCGCAGCAGCGGCAGGATAACGTCGATACTGGGTGTCGCGATTTTGAGGTCGCGCGCGAACGCCTGGATCTGGCCGAGCAGCGCTTCGACTTCCAGCGCGCGCTTCTGCGTCACATCCTGCAGCATCGAGGGCCGTTGTCCCGGCTTGCCGCGGCGCGCGAGCTTTTCGACGTCCATTTCTTTAGTCAAGTCCCAGCCTTGCGCCGCGGCGACGGCAATGGCTTCGCGCATGATGTTGATCGACAACTCGCACAAGCCCGGATCGATGCCGAGCCCGCCGAGATCGACGCGCGTCAACGCCGCGAGTGTGTTGCCCGATGCGTTGAGCGCAAGCTTCTGCCAGACGTCGCGGCGTATGTCGGTTGAAATCCGCGTATCGATGCCGCCGCGCGTAAACATTTCCGCGACCGCCTTTAGCCGCGCGCTGTTCGACCCGTCCGGTTCGCCGAGAACCAGATGATTCACTCCGGTGTGCACGATCACGCCCGGCTCCACGATTTCGTTGGGCAGGTGCACGACACAGCCGAGGGTGCGTTCAGGCTTGACGTGATTCCATAACGCGCCGTCGGGATCGAGCAGCGGTAGCGTGCCGCTCGCGCCGGGCAGCCCATGCCGCCACCACCACGGGATGCCGTTAATCAGAAACACCGCGCAACCATTCGGTGCGAGGAGTTTGCCGATCGCGGCGGCGGCGGCGGGCAGCGCGGCGGTGGCCTTCACCGAGACGGCCACCACGTCCTGCGGCGGCAGGGTCGACGGATCATCCGTCGCAATCGCGGGTTTGGCATGAATTTCCTTGCCGCCCGTGCGCAGCGTAAGCCCGCGTGTGCGGATAGCCTGCAACTGCGTGCCGCGCGCAACGACCGCGATCTCGTCCGCCTTCGCCGCCACCAGCCTTGTTGCGATATTGCCACCCACGGCGCCGGCGCCGAATATACATACCTTCATGAAATCTCCCCTGATTGTGGTTGCCGCGACGCAGCTCGCGTCTTGCTCTGCCGCGCGTGCCATGATTATACTGCGCGGCCCCGTGCCTGCATTCATGTCTTGCGGTCTGGTTTTACAGGAAACCCGTTCGTGCAAAAGTGGTTGACGTTCGTGTGTGCGCTATTCGCGTGCAGCCCGTGCGGGAGCCAAAGCTATCCGACGCGCCCGGTGCGCATCGTGGTCGGTTTCGGCGCCGGCGGTGAAGACCAATCCGCTGCGACCAGGTCACCGGTCGTCGGATATCTGGAAAACGAATGCCGCGCCGGCGCCGATCACGGCAACCGAGCCCGATCCGACGCTAGGCCCGCGCACCCTGCATCCCGCGCCGCGGGGCACGGTCTATCCGCATCGCGGAAATCGCGCCGGAGTCGGACGAACTGCGTAATCTCACGCCGGAAGGCGAACTCACGCTTCTGCTGGACGACGAAGACGTGCTGCTCAAGGCCGGGGACGTCGTCATCCAGCGCGGCGCCAATCACGCCTGGAGCAATCGCTCCGGCCAGCCGTGCCGCATATTGTATGTATTGATGGACGGCGAATTTGACGCGGAACTCGCGGCGCGATTCAAGACCGTCCCGGGACACTGACGGGCGACGCGGCACTCACCTCCAGCGCAATGCGGATGGCGCGCACGATGTCGTCGAGCACCATCGGAGCGGCGGCGACCGCGGGCGTCGATTGCCGCTGCAAAGACGGTACATGCAGAAATCCGCCGCGAAAATTCCCGCCGGTGGCGGCGAGATGCATGAGCCCGTAGAACACGTGATTGCACACGAATGTTCCGGCGCTGTTTGAAATTTCAGCCGCCAGCGCGCGCCGGTACGCGGTCGGCAGTTGCGCCGTCGTTATGTCGAGACTGCCGATGCGCGCAGTCAGGCGGCGCACCGCCTCGTATGAAGAGTTGATGCTCTCGCCGGCGAACGGTTCGAAACCGGTGACCAGTGCGCGCAACAATGGCCGAGTTCCGCGGCGGCTAGACGCCGAGCAGTTCCACTTCGAAAACCAATGTCGCATTCGGCGGAATCGCGCCGCCCGCGCCGCGCGCGCCGTAGCCGAGCGCGGGTGGAATCGTCAGCTTGCGCTTGCCGCCGACTTTCATGCCGGCGACACCTTCGTCCCAACCCTGGATGACCTGGCCCTGGCCGAGTTGAAATTTGAACGGATCGTCGCGGTCCTTGCTCGAATCGAACTTGGTGCCGTTGGTGAGCCACCCGGTGTAATGCACGGTGACGCGCTGGCCGCTCGCGGCTTCGGCGCCCGCGCCGACGGTGAGTTCTTCGTAAATAAGGCCGGAAGCGGTGGTGATGGTGGACATGATTTTCCCTTGAGTTATATAGAAGCGGTCTCAAAAACATTTTGGAACCGCCGATAAACGCCGATGAACGCAGATACGTTCAAAATATTATGCGTTGGTTCGAGACCGGGTCTGGATTTTATGTCGGCGTTAATCGGCGGTTGCTTTTCGGTGCTGTGTTTTTGGGGTTCCTGGCAAACCCGTCGGTGGGCGGGAATATATTCAAGCCGAAAACGCGAGGGTCGAATAATCCGCGCCGAATGTCAATCCACGGACACGGATGCGGTGGCTAGCGTGAGGATGGCCGCGTACGCGCGCTTTTCATCCGGCGACATTTTTTTCACCGCGTGCTCGGCCGCCGACGCGCTTGAGCGGTCCGGATAATCGACGGCCGCCAACAGGCGCCGCGGCGGATGCGAGCGCGTGTAGCGTGCGCCGCTGCCTTTAACGTGCGCGGCGTAGCGCGCGGTGACATCGACCGTGATGCCGGTGTAGACGCTGCCGTCGCGGCATTCGAGCAGGTACAAAAACCACGATTTGGCGGCCATGCATCAACGCAGCGCGCCGTGCGGCGCGTCAGCCGCGGCCGACAAACGGCATTTTGGTCGCCATGATGGTGATGAACTGAATGTTGGTCGCGAGCGGCAGGTTCGCCATATGTATCACGGCGTTCGCAACCTCTTTGACATCCATCATCGCCTCGACCGCGATTTCACCGTTCGCCTGCTTGACACCTTTCGCCATGCGCGCCGCGAGTTCTGTCATCGCGTTGCCGACGTCGATCTGGCCGCACGCGATGTCGTACTTGCGGCCGTCGAGCGAAATACATTTGGTCAAGCCGGTCACCGCGTGTTTGGTGCAGGTGTAGGGTGCTGAGTCCGGGCGCGGCGCATGGGCCGAGATCGAACCGTTGTTGATGATGCGGCCGCCGCGTGGCGTCTGCGCCTTCATGATGCGAAACGCCGCCTGCGCGCACAGGAACATGCCGGTGAGATTGACATCCACCACCGCCTGCCATTTTTCATAGGTGAGGTCTTCGAACAAAATCCCCGGCGCGTTGGTGCCGGCGTTGTTGAACAGCACGTCGACGCTGCCGAATTTCTCCTTCGTTTTCGCGAACAGCGCGGTTACGTCGGCGGGTTTGGCGACGTCGGTCGGCACCGCGAGCGCGCGCGCACCGGCGCCCGACTCGGACGCTACCTGCTCCAGCAATTCGGCGCGCCGTCCCGCGAGCGCCACGCTATAACCCGCGTTTAACAGCGCGAGTGCCGAGGCTTTGCCGATACCGCTGCCGGCGCCGGTCACTACCGCGACTTTATTTGCCATGAGTTCTTCCTTTGGTTAACAGTGGTTTAATCAGGTTTCACGCCAGACGCCGGCACGCCGCGACAGCTTGAGCATCGCGATGAACAGGCGGGCGGCGGTGTTCAGGGTGGTTAGTCTGTCAGTTTATACTGCAAGGCGCTTTTTAAGCTTACAGGCAATCCTACAGGGAGGAGCAACATCATGGCAAAACTGCGTGCGGTCGAATGCCGCGGTGTTTTCGGGCGGGCGCGTGGTGGTGTCGGGCGGCTGCGCGCCGATATTCAAGGGCGACGACATGGTCGGCTGCTACGGCATCAGCGGCGCTTTCCTAAGCCAGAATGTTCTCGACCTGCTCCTGGCGCAGCAATTCGTAGACGAAGGCTTCGAGTTCCGGGCCGAGCGCGTCACGCGCGGAGATGATGCCGACGGGACGTCCGTCCTCGACCACCGGCACGTGCCGGAATTTGCCGCCATACATCATTTGCAGCGCCACCGAGAACGGCTGTTCGGGTTTGACCGTTTGCGGATTGCGCGTCATGACGTCGGCGAGCCGCGTGGTTTTGCCGTCGCGCCCCTCGGCGACCACGCGAAACAGCGCGTCGCGCTCGGTAAAAATCCCGGCCAGCTTGCCGTTTTCCACCACGATCACGGCGCCGATGTGATTTTCCCGCATCAGACGGGCCGCATCGCTGACGGTCGTGTCCGCCGGCGCGGTGACGATCTCCTGGTCCTCGATGATCTTGCTGATCAGACGGTCGGTCATGAGGTGTCTCCGGTCGGGCTGCGATGGAAAACGACTAAGCTGGATTCGGGCGCCACGGTGAATGCGAAGGACGGATACCCGTCACATCCGTAAGCAGAATTTCATGCTACGCCCGCCGCCCGGAGCGGTCAATTGCGGAAAAATTGCGCCGGCGCGCCCCCGGCGTCAGGTTTGCGGCACTTCCCGGAGGAATACCGGCAGATCCATGGTCGGCGGGCGCGCCGGCACCTCAAAGAACATATCGCAGACGAAGCCGCGGTGATAACTCGTGTGATTGACGACATGCAGCAGTATCTCGTTGGGCGTCATGGCGACCGCATTGCCGCCGATCAGCGTCAGGCTCATTTTCTCGTCGAGCGCGGCGTCGGTCTGGGCGTCGCCCCACGTTATGTACCACTGGTCGATTGCCTGCTGCTTGTTCCACAGTTCCGCGAGCGGCGGGTAATCGGCGGTATTGCGCGCAGTGTAGCCATGCGCGCGCCCTTCGAGGTGCGCCTGCCAGATGACGTCGATCACGTAGTTGTGATTGAGCGTATGCACCATGTTTTTAAACAGGCTCTTGCGTTCTTTGGTCGCTTCGCCTGCCGGCAGCGCGGCCACGGCATCGAACATCAACTGGTTGGACCACGCGTTATAGCGTGTGAGCATGCCGGCGGTGCGGATCATGGCACTCCTGGAATATGATGAGGCGGATAAAATTCTGCTATTCTGTAATGCGGCGGCGGTGACAATGATACTCGCGACGCACTCAACAGGGGAATGGGCAATGACTAAAGTTTTAATTGTGCACGGCGCCGGAATGAACATGCGCGGCAAGGCGCAGATCGACGTCTTCGGTCCCATGACTTTGCCGGAGTATGACGGGCACATCCGTAAATATGCGGCGGAGCTTGGCGTCGAGATCGAGATTTATCACTCGAATCTCGAAGGCGAAGTCATCAACAAGTTCTACGCCGCGCATGATAGCGGAGTGGACGCGGCGATCATCAATCCGGCGGGCTATACCACCGGCCATCCGGCGCTGATGGCGGCGATTGCCCAGGTGCGTTTCCCGACCGTCGAATTGCACATCTCGAATCCCGCGCGGCGCGGGCGCGAGTCGGAAATTGCGCGCGTGAGCCGCGCGGTGGTGACCGGTTGCGGCATATTCGGTTACTACCTCGCGCTGCGCGGCATCCAGGAGATGCTCGCCGCCAAACCAGCCGGCGCCGGAAAAAAATAATTCGCGCGCCACCCGGCGCGGGATGAAATCGCGATTGCGTCGCCGCGGTTTCAACAAGCAGAAAAAAGAGGCGGACCGCGCATTCTTGCGAACGGCCACCACGGCCAGATCATCAAGCTCGATATGAACTGCTGCCCGCCGGCCGTAAACGCGGCTGCGCATGCGCAGTGACGGGATTTTCGGGCTTATTCGCGTTCAAACGACCGCCCAATCGACAATAAAGGCCACGCCGTAGGCGATCAATAGGGCGGCACTAAATATCAGCGCGTTGCGCGTGAGGCCCTTGGGCGCTCCTATCTCGTCCAGATAGCGCTTGATGTAGTGGCTCGCGACAAAATAAGCGACTGTTGACACTAAAATGCTCAGCATCTGGGCGGTCCTTTCTTCGTTCCCCGGCGGATGCACGGTCCATGACAGGGGGGTGTCCGAGGTGCCGCTACGACGATCTTCCCTGCCGTCAGCAGATTCAAGTCGTAGCCTGGCGCATAGAGGAGTAAACTGTCGTTCTGCCAGCCTCAACCGGCGATAAGCACAGGTTGGCATTCAACTACATCAGGAGAAGTCTGTGGCTACAGGAACAGTGAAATGGTTTAACGCAACCAAGGGATTTGGATTCATAGAGGCCGATGATGGCTCAAAAGACGTTTTCGTGCACATTTCGGCCGTGGAGAAAGCGGGCCTGACGACGCTGAAGGACGGCCAGAAAGTGGAATACGAGCTGACGAAGGGCAATGACGGCAAGTCATCGGCGGGGAATCTGAAGGCGTTGTGATCCGGTAATTGCGAAGACTCCGGCAACGATGAATTTGATCCGGCGCTTCTATACCGACGACAATCATCGCTGGAAATGGCAGTAGCTTTCCGTGAGCCGGGAGGTCATCACGGAGTCGCATGCGACTTATGGAGAGTATGAGGGGTGCGTGGCCGATGCCAAAAGCAAAGGCTACGTTTTCCGCCCGTCCCAGTTCCGTCTGGCCCCCACGGGTTCTCACCCCGTACCCGCCGCCGTAACCGGCCGGCGCGGCAAGCAGCCCGCATAACCGCAGCGGATTAGACAGCGTTTCCTGCGTTTCCGCTGGCGTTGCGATTATTTTTTTGCGGGTCCCTCGATAGTCAACCGAAGCGGCAGCCCCTCGTTATTCAGACCATGCCCCTCACGGGCACTGGTAGTTCAATCGATCATCGAGGAGTCGTCATGAACAAGTTACTTGCAGCAATCGTCGCTTCAACTTTTGCCCTGGGTTCGGTGTCCGGTTTCGCGGCAGACGCCGTGAAGAAGGACGAATTGACCACGGAACAACGGATGGATATGCGGAACAGGGCGGACCAATTGACCAGGGAGCGCGCCGCAGGGTCAACGCAGGTGAAAGCGAACGTGCGACATGCGCCCAAGGCAAAAGTCCATCAGGTCAAGAAAACCAGGAAAGTATCGCGGCACGACGTGAAGAAAGCGCGCCCGCACGCGTGAGTTTGCAAACTTGCGGCGAAAGGCAGGGTTACAACCCTGCCTTTTTTATGTCTGTGGGAGCCGGTGCGCGGCGCGACGGCCCTGCTTACTGCTTACTGCGGACTGCCGCTGCGGCGATCGTATCGGTAGTCGTTGTTGGCACCGGTGCTCGCCGAGCTGACCGGCCGCCCGTCGCGGTAGGTGTCGCGGCGCGAGTCGGCGCTGCGCTCGTCTTCGATGATGCCGACGCCGACCTTGACAGTGTTGCCGGGGTCATAGGGCAGATTGGTCGTGACTTCATGACCGTTGTAGCGGTAGACCACGTCGTAACCGCGGAGAACCTCGCGCGAGGACTCGACGGTCCGGCAACGTTGAGCGGCCTGCGCCGAAGCGGATTGCTGCGTGCCGACGCGGTCGCCGATCATCGTGCCGGCGATTGTGCCCGCGGCGGTTGTCGCGGTATTGCCGCGGCCGTTGCCCATCTGACTGCCCAGCAAGCCACCGCCTACGGCGCCGACCGCGGCCCCGGCGTACGAATGGTTGGCATCGGGATTCGCAACTGTGTCGCCCGCCATCGTGCCGACTGCGGCGCCCACCGCAGTGGCAGCGGTCTGGCCGTTGCCGTGCCCGACCTGCCGGCCCAGCAGCGCGCCCGCGATGCCGCCGATGATCGGCGCCACGACGCTGCGCGGTTTCTGCGGCGCGGCTGCGTTATTGGGCGAGCAGTCCTGGCGTTGTTCCGCCACGCGTTCATACACGGGCTTGGATGAAATCACCTGCGCGTTATCGACGAAGTCGCCGGCGTAGGCACTACCACCGATCAGGGCGACTGCCGCTGCAATAATTTTGCGTTTCATGAGCTACTCCTTAAATGAAGGTCGAGACTATTAAACCGTGTTGCGGCGGACTGCAGGAGCGGATTTACATTCCGTTACAAGTCGCAACACATCTGACACCTTGATACCCGGGTTTGACGGGTCGCCGGCGGCAATCGCTATTACGGCGCACCTCGGCGACGCGCATCCGGTCGGCGATGCCCTTGCTTGAAGAAGCGCGTGCTTTGAACCCCGACCTGCGGCTGGTTGCATTCGATGCATATCAAAAATCGAGTTCGCGCATCATCGCCCAGACGCTGGTCAAGCAGGGCCTGGTCGACAGGGCAGACCTCTTTCGCAGAGCGGATTAGCGGTTTACGGATATTCGCGTCCGGCTGCGCTCTGAAAGCCATTTATTCTCGCGGTCTTGAGCTTTCCCGGAATTCCGATACCATATGCGCTCGTGCCTTCCACAGTCATCCCAACACGATTGGAGAACAGTAATGCCTCACGCAATTCGCATTTATGAAAACGGCGGCCCTGAAGTCATGCGCTGGGAAGAAGTCGCGGTCGGTGCGCCCGGCGCGGGCGAGGTGCGGGTGCGCACCACCGCCGTCGGGCTTAACTTCATTGATACCTATCACCGCACCGGCCTTTATCCGATGCAGTTGCCGCTAACGCTGGGCATGGAAGGCGCGGGTGTGGTCGAAGCCGTCGGTCCGAAAGTCAAAGGCTTCAAGGTCGGCGATCGCGTTGCGTACGCGAACCCGATCGGCGCCTATGCCGAAATCTGTTTGCGCCCGGTCGAGCGGCTGGTGAAAATTCCCGCCGGCGTCGACGACCGGATTGCCGCCGCGATCATGTTGAAAGGCATGACCGCATGGTATTTGTGCAAGCGTACTTATAAGGTCAAGAAAGGCGACACCATACTGGTGCACGCGGCCGCGGGTGGTGTCG
>JAYVME010000234.1:0-4620 GCA_043759115.1 Betaproteobacteria bacterium
TCTGTGTTATCAGCCGCCGCCGGACTGTCCGCCCGTCGCCGCGCGCGGGACCGGGGCCGCCGTGGTATTTTCGTCGTTCAACAATATTGCCAAGCTCAATGCTGAAACCATTCGGACGTGGGGCACAATTCTCGTCGCCGTGCCGGGGTCGCGCCTCGCGTTGAAATCGTCAGCGCTTGATTTTCCGGATACCGTCGACCGGCTGCTGGACAGCTGCGAGCGCGGCGGCATTGACCCGGCGCGCATCGAATTGCGCGGGTGGGTCGCGGATCGCCGCCAGCATTTCGAACACTATGACGGGATCGATATCGCACTCGACCCGTTTCCTTACAACGGAACGACCACCACCTGCGAGGCGCTGTGGATGGGCGTGCCGGTGATTGCGCTGGCCGGGGAAGTCCACATGTCGCGCGTCGGTGCGACGATTCTGCGCTGCACCGGACTCGATGACCTGGTGGCGGACGATGCGGCTGATTACGCGAACATTGCTATCGCGCTTGCGGTTGACGCGGATCGGCGGAAGTCGCTGCGCGCGGGGTTACGGACGCGGCTCCTCGCATCGCCGCTGCTCGATCACGCGGGCTTTACGCGCAAGCTCGAAGCGCATTGCCGGCGGGCGTGGAGCGAGTGGTGCGGGCGTCAGCGCGTTGCATGAACGCACCGCGGTAGGTGGCCGGCAACCGTCAGGCGGACGGCGGCTTGCGCGCGGCCATGTTCAGGCTGATCGGCCGCTCCTTGAAAATGAGGCGGCTGGTGTCGTCGAAGACGCCGAAATTTTCGCTGCGCGCGATGTCGACGAATCCGGCGTCAAGCAGAAAGTCGCGCAGAAATTCCTCGTTCAGTCCGGCGCAATGGAAGTCCGCGGGGTCGCTCTGGCCGCCGAACATCATGCGCATGACGTGAAATCGCTCCGCAAATTCGAGCGCGGGGTCGGTGAATAATTCGCACAGCACGGCGAGGTCGGGAACGCTGATGCGCAGAGGGCCGCCAGGCACCAGCACGCGGTGAAATTCGCGCAGCGCCAGCGGCAATTCTTGCAGGTAACCGAGGTGCTCGAGCACGTGCGAAGCGTAGATTTCGAGGATACTGTTGTCGCCGAATGCGGACAGGTTGCTGCAATGGCCGACGTAATCAACGTGCGGTCCGGGCTGGACGTTGAGTATTTTCCAGTCGGCATGCGGGATTTTCCCGCCGATGTGCAGTCTGAACGGCGCGGCGTGCTTGATATCGCGGCGGCCGATGAGGTTCTTGATGAGTGACAGCAGCATGCGGGCGCGCTCCGGACTATCCGCTTTTGCCCGTAACGTCCTCGAGAAAAGGCGCGCAGCGTCTGCCGTCAAGGTTCGCGCGCAGTCGATACACGCGATTGGCGTTGAGCGTGGCGTGAATGAGCTTTTCGTCGGTAAAGAAGCGGTAGGAGACGTAGATGCCGCACGCAATCGTCAGGTCGTATTCTCCGGGCGGCACGCGCGCAATATTTTCGCCAAATGAAATTTTCCGGTCATTGACCCACGCCACGAACAAGCGGGTGACCCGGCTGCCTTGCTCCGGTGTCAGCGCTTCGCGCGCATGCTCCGTGGCGGTGTTGCCCCAGCCGATGACTGCCGCGCGGCCGGGTTCAGGGGCGGCGGCAATGGTATCCGGATTGAGCGGCACCGGCGCGCACCCGGCGAGTGCGATGCACGCCCAGGTGTGCATCAGCCAGCGGCGGGTGCGTAACATGGACCGACAGCGTGAATCTCGTATCTGAAAAGTTGCCATCAATTTCCTTTTACCTGCAATCATCGGTAATCAGCCGGGTGAGCGGCCAGGGGAGGCGGGCAAGATTACACCATCGTTCCGCGCGCTGCCATCCGCTGGTTCGCGCGGCGCCTGCGCCGCATCCGCTGCATTGATGGCGTACGGTCTTGAGTTATAATGTTTTGATTTTGCTGGATTTGAGTGGATATTATGCAAAGAACCGACGACTTGCGGATCAGGGAGATCAAGGAACTGGTGCCGCCGGCGCACGTGCTGCGCGAGTTTGCGCTGTCTGACAAGGCCGCGCAGGTTACGTTCGACACGCGCCAATCCATACACCGGATATTGCACGGCGCCGACGACCGCCTGTTGGTGATCGCGGGGCCCTGCTCGATTCACGACGTGAAAGCGGCGAAGGAATTTGCCGCCCGCTTAAAGGCGGTCAAGGATAAACTTGCCGGCGACCTGTTGATCGTGATGCGCGTGTATTTCGAAAAACCGCGCACGACCGTCGGCTGGAAAGGGCTCATTAACGATCCCCAACTCGACGGCAGCTTCAACATCAACGAAGGCATACGCATCGCCCGCGAACTGTTGCTCGAAATCAACGATCTCGGCATGCCGGCGGGTTGCGAATTTCTCGACATGATCACGCCGCAATATATCGCCGACCTGGTGTCGTGGGGCGCGATTGGCGCGCGCACGACCGAAAGCCAGATTCATCGCGAGCTCGCGTCGGGTCTGTCGTGCCCGGTCGGCTTCAAGAACGGCACGGACGGCAATATCAGGATAGCGGTCGACGCCATACGCGCGGCGCAGGCGCCGCATCATTTCCTGTCGGTGACCAAGGCCGGACACTCGGCGATCGTCTCGACGGCGGGCAATGAGGACTGTCATATCATTCTGCGCGGCGGCAAGGCGCCGAACTATGATGCCGGCAACGTCGATGCCGCGGCGAAGGGGCTGGCGGAAGCGGGACTCGCGCAGCGGCTGATGATAGACTTCAGTCACGCGAATTCAAGCAAGAACGCACAGAAGCAGGTGGATGTCGGCCACGACGTGGCGCACCAGCTCGCCGGTGGCGAAGAACGTATTTTCGGTATCATGGTCGAGAGCCATCTCAAGGCCGGCCGTCAGGATCTGGTGCCGGGCAAACCGCTGGTTTACGGCCAGAGCATCACCGATGGCTGCATCGGTTGGGAAGACAGCTGCAAACTGCTCGACACGCTGGCGGACGGCGTGCGCAAGCGGCGAGTTAAGTTGCTGGAAGCCGACCAGTAGCGCACGGCGGGGCGCCGCGCGCGGTAAATCACGGAGCGACCATGGCAGAGAGTGCGAACAACGAATCCAGCCGCGAGCTGCTTGCCGGGCTTGAAGATCTCGGCGCCGGCGGCGCGTTTGCGGACCAGATCTTCAGCCTCGTCGGCCGCTCGCAGTTTTTCGCGGAATTCAATCGCGACGACGTCGATCTGCTGGCCGGCTATATGCGCATCTACCACGCACAGCCGGAGGAGACCATCATCCGCGAAGGCGACGTCGGCGACTACATGCTGCTGATCATCCGCGGCGAAGTCGATATCTACAAAAAAAACCTGATGGGAGAGCGGCAGCTCATGACGTCGGTCACGGCGGGCATGACGCTAGGCGAGATGTCGATGATCGACGGCGAGCCGCGTTTCGCCACCTGCATTGCGCTGAAGGAAACCACGTTTGCCACGCTTACGCGCGACACCATGGTCAAAATTATCCTCGAAAAACCCAGTCTCGGCGCCAAGATCCTGATCAAGCTCGTCACCATGCTGTCACAGCGGCTGCGCCACACCAGCGCGACGCTGCTGCAGTATATGGGCGATCGTTAGTCCGCGGTTCCGGCGCAGTCGGAGATTGGGGCAGTGAGACTTCAGTGCGCCCGGCTTCCGTTATTTTCTCTCGTCGCGGCGCTCTTCATGAGTGCCGGTGCGAATGCCGTGGCGCAGGTGGCAGGTGTCAGCGTGATTGACGACCGGGGTGCGCGCGTAGCGCTGCCGGTTCCGGCGCGGCGGATTGTTGCGTTGGCGCCGTCGATCACTGAACTTGTATTCGCCGCGGGCGCCGGGGATAAGTTGATCGGGGTGCCGCGCTTCAGCGATTATCCCGCGGCGGCAAAGGCGATTGCACAAATCGGCGACGCCTCGCGCATCGATCTCGAACGCGTGGTGAGCCTCAAGCCCGATCTCGTCATCGGCTGGCAGACCGGCAATCACGCCGCCGATATCGAGCGTCTCGAACAACTGGGCTTCAAGGTGTATGTCGCGGAGCCCGCCACGCTGGCGGCGATCCCACGCTTGCTGCGCGCGTTTGGCGCAATGGCAAACACGGCTCCCGCTGCCGGGCGGGCAGCGGGCGCTTTCGAAGCCGGCATTGCCGCGTTGCGCGAGCGCTACGCCGCGCGGGACGACGTGCGGGTGTTCTACGAAATCTGGCACCAGCCGTTGATGACGGTCAATGGGCGCCACATGATCAACGACGTGATCCGGCTGTGCGGCGGCAGCAATGTGTTCGCCAGCGTGCCCAGTCTCGCGCCGCTGGTATCGCTCGAAAGCGTGATTGCCGCACAGCCGGAAATCGTGCTCGGCGGCAGTTCGGCAACCTCGCCGGAAGAGTTTGCCGCGCAGTGGAGCCACTATGCGGATTTCTCCCGATTGCGGCAGGTGCGGGCGCTGTATATCGATCCGGATCACATTCAGCGCCAGACGCCGCGCATCCTGCAGGGTGCGCAGACCGTGTGCGAGCACCTCGAAAAAGTGCGCGCGACGCGGCGCGCGCATCAAACCACGCAGGCCCGCTGAGTGATGCCGGTTCCGTCGCACGGAGCAATCACCGGCAGCTACAATCAACCGC
>JAYVME010000235.1:0-4619 GCA_043759115.1 Betaproteobacteria bacterium
CACATGAAGCAGGGCGTGGCGAGCATGGAAACCATGACCGCGGCGGTAACGAATCTGTACAGCGTGCTCTCACCCGAGCAGAAGACCCTCGCCGACAAACAACTCGCGCGCGGGCCGATGGGTGGCTTCGGCGGCGACCGCGGTCATCGCCATCATTAATAACGGCCACCGCCCGTAACAAGGCGGCGTTGCAACGGCAAACGCCGGGACCGCGAGGCGCCGGCGTTTTTTTTGGCGCCGTTGCAACCCGCGGGCGCGCCGCGGGACGACCGCTTATAAATCGTATAATCATCCCGGAGGGGGTATCCGGGCATGCCATTCGAGAAATTTATCCGGTGCGCGTTGCACATGGGTATCGCAGCGCTTGCGACCGCGACGACAGCGGCCGTCGCCGCGGACTGGAAACCCGACAAGAGCATCGAATTGATCGTCGGCACCGGTCCCGGCAGCGGCGTCGATAACACCGCGCGCACCATGCAGTCGATACTGCAAACACACAAGCTCGTCGAAGCGCAAATCACGGTCAACAACAAACCCGGCAGCGGTTTCGCCGTCGCCTACAACTACCTGTCGCAATTTCCGGGCGACGGCCAGCGGCTGGTCGTGCAGACGTCCACGCCGCTCTCGGCACTCCTGACCGGACAGCTCAACGTTAAGTACTTCGAGTTCACGCCGATCGCGAACCTCATTACCGAGCCCATCTTGTTCATGGTGCGCGCCGAATCGCCGATCGCCAACAGCCGCGATCTCGCGCAACGCCTGAAAACCGATGCGTCCGCGCTGAGCATCGCGCTCGCAACGACCCGCGGCAATGCATTCCACATCACCGCCGCGCTCTTTGCGCGCGCCGCCGGCGCCGATATCAAAAAACTGAAAATCGTCGTCTACGGATCATCCGGCGAAGCGGTCGCGGCACTCCTCGGCGGCCACGTCGATATCGTGGCGGTCACGCCGGGCAATTTTCTGCCGCTGCTCGAAGCAAAAAAGATCCGCATTCTCGGCGTGGGCTCGCGCCAGCGGCTGGGCGGACTGCTCGCCACCGTGCCCACGTTCAAGGAGCAGGGTTACGACGTGGTGTTCGACCTGCCGCGCAGCGTGATGGGCGCCAAGGGCTTGAGCGCCGACCAGATCCGCTATTGGGACGGCGTGTTCGGACGCATGGTCAAGACCGATGCGTGGCGCCAGGCGGTCGAGAAAAACCAGTGGGACTCGGATTACATGAACAGCGCGGATTTCGGCAAAAATCTCAAATTGCAGTACGAGGTTCTCAAAGACGTGCTGACCGAGCTGGGCATGGTCAAGCAATAACGCGGCGCCAGAACCCATCGCAAAAACCCAAAACAGCAATGCAACCGCCGATGAACGCCGATACACGCCGATGTAATGGATGATGAGCGATGAGTTCGGAGTGAAATTACCCGTTCATTTCTCATTACCGACTCACCCGTTTTCGATATCATCTGCGTGTATCGGCGTTTATCGGCGGTTCCGCAGTAGTCTTGAGCAAGCATTCGGGAGTTTTAACAATGAAACAAGGCAACGACGGATATTACGAAGCGTACTGGCCGCGCGGCACACGCCAGCAGAAAACGCGCGCGCTGGCGCCGCGACTTGATACGCTCGACGGCAAGACCGTCGCGCAGCTGTGGGACTATCTCTTCAAAGGCGACGAGGTCTTCGCGCTGCTTGAAGAAGGATTGAAGAAAAAATACCCCAGTATGAAGTTCGTGAGCTGGCGCGACTTCGGCAGCACGCACAGCGGCGACGAAAAAGACTCGCTCGCGGCGCTCCCGCAACGCTTCAAGGAACTCGGGGTCGACGCCGTCATCTCCGGCATGGCGTGTTGAGGCAGCTGCACGCCCGCCGTGTTGCGGGCAAGTGCGGCATGCGAAGCGGCGGGCTATCCGACCTCTTCGCTCACGTGTGAAGGTTTCTTCAAGCAGGCCGCCGCGACATCGATCGGGCTCGGCATGCGCAACATTGCGCTGGCACTCGTGCCCGGACACATCGGCAACAAAAGCCAAGACGATTTGCGGCGCGACATACTCGGCGTGACGCTGCAGGCGGTCATCGACAATCTGACCGTGACCACCGCGGCCCCGGGTGAAACCGCCGAACCCGGCGCGCGCGACATCGTGGTCAAGGGCGGCCTGCGTGAAGTGAATCGCTATTTTTACGAGCACGAGCTGTCCGACGGACTGCCCATCGTGCCGCCGACGCGCGAAGCGATCGATTCCTTTCTGCAGTTCACCGACCGCGATCCGGATGAAGTGCTCGGCGTGCTGCTGCCGGACCGGCGCGCCGCGACGATATGGAATGTCGCCGTCAACGGCGTGATGGCCGGGTGCCGTCCCGAATACATGCCGGTGTTGATCGCGCTCGTCGAAGCGATGAGCGATCCCGAGTACGGCGTCGAGCACAGCGGCAACACGCCGGGCGGCGACACGCTGATCATATTGAACGGCCCCATCATCAAGGATCTCGGGTTCAACTACACGCAGGGCGCGCTGCGCGACGGCTTCATGCCCAACACGACCATCGGCCGCTTCTGGCGCCTCTACCTGCGCAACGTCGCCGGCTTTCTGCCGCACAAGACCGACAAGGCGACTTTCGGCAACACCTGGCGCGTGGTGCTCGCGGAAAACGAAGACGTGTTGAAAGCCATCGGCTGGGAACCGAATTCCGTCGAGATGGGTTTTAAAGCCGGCGACAACACGGTCACTATCGCGCGCTACACCGGCGGCGGCTCGCTCTCGTCGGTCACCGGCAGCACGCCCGAAGAAATGCTGCCCTACCTCGCCGACTCGCTGGTGAAATTCAACAACTGGCAGATTACCTTCACCACCAGCCACGGCGCGGGCACGCTGCGCCCGCTCGCCGTCTTGAGTCCCATCATCGCCGAGACGATCGCCAAAGCCGGCTGGTCGAAAACCGACGTCAAAAAATATTTATTCGAGCATGCGCGCGTGACCGCGCGGGAGTTCGAACGCCAGTTGCGCGACTGGAACATTCGCGGCGTGTGGGACTTGAAAGACGACGTGACCGCGGGCCGCATCCCGCAAGTGTTTTACGAATCCGACGATCCCAACCGCCGGGTGCCCATCGTGTGGGAGCCTGAAGACTTCATGATCGCGGTCGGCGGCGACCCGCTGCGCAACAACGCCTACGTGTTCGCGCACAACGGCTTTCTCGGCTACCCGGTCGGCAAAAAGATTCAGCTGCCGAAGAACTGGGCGCAGCTATTGGCGAGCCGGCCGTACTGAACTTCCCCTTCCCTTTTCTCCGGCATGTCACGCGACCACGAACAGAAATCCACCGAACCCGCACAGTGCGCCGGTCCTGATCGCAAACCGCGCAAAGCCTCGTTCGCGCTGCCGCCGGGCGCCGCCGATTGCCACGCGCACGTGTTCGGGCCGCGTGAGCAGTACGGCTACGCCGGAGACCGGCTCTACACGCCGCCACCGGTGTTCCTCGGTGATTACCTCGACATGCTCGATGCGGTCGGGTTTACGCGCGGGGTGATCGTGCAGTCCGGCGTGCACGGCACCAACAACGACGTGATTGTTGACGCAATCGCGCAATCGAACGGCCGCTTGAAAGGCATCGCGCTGATCGACGAAACAACCACCGGCGCGGAACTCGACCGCCTCAATGCGGCCGGCGTGCGCGGCTTTCGCGCGAACCTGGTGGCGAAGATCGGCGTGCAGTTCGACGCCGCGAAAAAACTCGCTACGCGTGTTAAGCGGCTCGGCTGGCACGTGCAGTTCCTGCTCGATGTCGAAAATTTTCCCGACCTCGACCGCGTGCTCGGCGATTTCCCGGTCGAAGTCGTGATCGATCACATGGGCCGGCCCGACACGCAGCGCGGCACCGTTGCACCGGGCTTCCAGGCGCTGATTCGTTTGCTGCAAAGCGGACGCGGCTGGTCGAAACTCTCGGCACCCTATCGCACGTCGCGCGAGCCGTTTCCGCATGCCGACATCACGCCGTTCGCGCACGCGCTCATCAAAGCCGCGCCGGATCAACTGGTATGGGGCAGCGACTGGCCGCACGTCATGCTCGACACCGCGATGCCGAACGATGGAGACCTGTGCGACCAACTCGCCGCATGGGCGCCCGACCCGGCGACGCGCACGAAGATCCTCGTCGACAATCCGCAGCGGCTCTACGGCTTTCAGTAAATGAGCGGCCACATGCCGACAGTCCCTAGCGGGCAAAACTTGGCCCGTTCAAGAAGGCAAAGCTGGACGTTACGCTTACCCTCGGGAACGCACACACCAATGCGTCATCGGTCCTAGGCATATTGGAAAATAACTAGGTCGCCCGACCGGAACCACCTTTGCCTACCAATAGGGCAGGATCAGGGAATTGGAAAGGTCTTGAGCTACACCGGTCATGTCTTAGCGCTGTCCCGGGACGGCGTCTTATGTACGGCGGCGCTGGAACGCGCGAATTCGGAACTACCTTTGATCGGCAGCAATACTTGGCATCGCCGCCAACTGAGATACACAGAAAAGTTCAAATGAACAACCCCGCGGCAAGCCGCGGGGTATCAAAACCAAAGACATCGGCGAAAGTGTTCGCCCCAAGGGGCGGGGAATTGGACCCGAAGAGAGATT
>JAYVME010000236.1:0-4615 GCA_043759115.1 Betaproteobacteria bacterium
CAGAGATTCTCGACTCGCGTCGTCGGGATGTGCGGCAATCTCAAGGCCATCGACAGGGGCAATGAAGATTTACCAGTGCTCTGCTCGTCGAAGAATACGCCGAGCCATGCGGCTTCGATGCGGTCGCGCGCGATACCGGCGTCCTTGAGTGCTTCGTCGAATGCTTCCACCATCAGGTCGTCGGGGCCGCAATCCCAGCGCTCACCGAAGCGCGAACAGCCCATGCCGGCAATCACCACCTTGTCTTTTATCCCGCTAGCCATGTGCGTGTCGCCGGCGCACCCTAGGTGCGTGTTGCTTTCCAGAAGTAACGGCGGAAGCCGCGGGCTCGATCGTCATCTTTGATCCGGAACACGAACCGTACGTCGTCATTCACCTTGAGTTCTCCCGATTCGACGTCGGTAAATTCCATCAGCAGATTGCCGCCCTCGACAAACTCGACATTGCCATACACGTAGGGTGGTCGCACCGAGTAGGCCTGCCAGTCTTCGGTGAACGATTTGACGCGTCCGGTCGACTCGGCGAGCCGGTGCGGAACTTGTGTGTCGGTCATGCGGCACGTCGGGTTCACGCATACGCGCGATTGCGGGAATTGTACGGTGCCGCATTGCGTGCAGCGCCCGCCCTTGAATCCGGTGATCGCGCCGCGTTTGCGATATGCCACCGTATGCGCGGTGCGCTGATCGCGCTCGGCTCGCATCCCAAAGTCGACCTCGACCAATCCCCGATGCGCAAGGTAGCGCACATAGCTCGGTTCCTCGCGCTTGGCGTTCAGGGCATGCGTCAATGCCTTGTCGGCGCGGCTGACACCGGCTTCGGCCCGCAGCAGCGCGGCGTCGACACCCTGACCCAAACCCACGAGGACGATCAAATCACCGGGGATCGCCGCTTCGAGCGTTGCCGCAAGTTGCAGCAGCGGCAAGGCCACGCCGGCATCGCCGCACTCGGCCAGAACTCGATCGTCGCGCCGCGCCGTCGGCATGGCGCAGGCCTCGGCGATCCGCTTGGCCGTAGCGGCGCTCACCGGCAATACCAAATGTTTGATGCTATCTGCTGCCTCACCGGCTGCTGACAACAGTTCAGCAATCACCTGCGGCACTCGCTGCAGCAGCGACTCATCGCGCACCCAGCGTTCTTCCAGTACGTAATCGAACGCAGCACCGTGCATTCGATAGTGATCGACGAAATCGTCGCTCAAGGTGCGCGTGCCGAGCACAGTGGCGATCGCAGCCGGGTTGGGGACGCCGATCAATATCGCGACCGCCGCATCGCCGTAGGTCAGTTCCTGAGGGCTGCCGGCGCGCGCCAGCCGCGCGTCGCTCGCCACCAGCAGCGTGTTCGCGCCGTCGCTCCGGCGTAAGGCACCGATTAGGCCGCTGACTCCCGCGCGCAACGAGGCGCCGAGATTCATCGTCTGTGTGGATTCAGGCAGGTCCAATGCCGCCGCCACGATCACCGCGTTGTCGCGATCCGCAAAGGGTGCCGTGGTCGAGCAGAGGCAGATCGATTGCGGAACACCGGTTGATTGCACGGCCTCGGAATCGAGCTCCGCGAGGCAGGTGCGCGAGGCCTCTACCGCCATGGTCAGGGCATCTTCATCCCAATTGCAGATGGCACGCGCGCCGCGCGCGGCATTGCGTGCCGGAGGATGGGTCCAGGCCATCGCGGTCTGGATCACCGAGCGCGACAGGCGCAGCCGCGGCACGTGAGCGCCGTAGCTCAAGATCGCCCCGAGTTCCGTCAGCGGCATCGCCGATCAGTTTTCATAGAAGGGTTCGAGCAGCGGTTGCACGCGTAGGTGTTCCGGAACGAGTTCACGTCCGATGCGGCGGTCCAACTCTTCGTGCCAGTGATAGATGCGCCGCTCCTGGTAATTCAAGGGAATGCCGCGAAATCCCGGCGACATCAGGGACTCCTGAATTTGCGGCCCGAATTGCAAATCCTCGTCGAGAATGCGATCGAAGTTCGCAATGCGGGTTTTCCACAGTTCGTGCGGTGGGCCGCTGCCCCAGTCCGGTGCGAACCAGTGGCATTCGATGCGCATAGTGGTGTCTGAGATCGGCCAAAACAGCAGGAAGGGAACGCCGCTCGGATCCACCGGTGCAACCAAATTCGGATAGAAATTGAAGGACGGGTTGTTTTTCGAGGAGACCACGGTGGCCGATTCGATGCGCCGCATTCCCCGAGTCCCCGGATCCTGCCAATCCGGACGGCGGTTCGGGGTCACCATGATAGAGTGGCCATTGCGATACAAGGCAATGGTGGTGCCCCGATAGTCGAGGAAACGATCCACCGTGCCCTGGTGAATGGATTTCAGGTGATACACCTCGAGGAAGGCGTCGTGCAGCACCTTCACGTTGCATGCCACGTCGAAACTTTCCTTGGCGACGAAGCGCCAGCAATCCGGCTCGAACTGCTTGAAGTATTCGCAGAACGGATGCGTGTGCTGCAGTAAGGGCTGCGCCAGAGGATCTTCGTTAATGAATATCCAGTTGTAGAATTTTTCGCATCGCACGCCGATCAGCGGTCGGCTCGACAGGTCCAGTCCGGGAAAATCGCGCTTGTCACGCAAGTTCACCAGCGTGCCGTCGAGTGCGTAAGTCCAGCCGTGATAGCCGCATACCAATCCGTCGACTTTGCCACAAGGCGTTTTGACCAGCGGACCGCCACGATGCCGACAGGTATTGTAGAACGCCCTGATGACATCGTCCTTGCCGCGCACGATCAAAATGGGCGCGCCGGTTTTCTTCCACAACATGAAGCTTCCCAGTTCCGGGAGTTCATCGATATGGCACGCGTACAGCCAACTGCGGTGCCAAAGATGGTCCATTTCGAGCTTTAGAAAGGCGGGATCCGTGTAGCGGCCGGCCGGAATGTCGGGCAGCGGCGGAAAACCCGCCGGAGGTGCCGTACGCTCGGCCTCGTACTTCATGCCTGCGACGAATCGTTGAACGGTTGCCGTGTCCATGTCTCGACTGCCTCTTACCTGACGCGCACTTCGGATCAGTCCGTAGATTATACCGGGTCTTGTAAAAGAAACAGTCTTGACTGTTTTTTTCCTGTACCGCGGGTTACGCTGTGCACCCGGAGGCGCACTGATGACAGAGCTGATTTTGCATCACTTTGATCTTTCCCCCTTCGCCGAGAAAGTGCGAATGATGTTGGGCCTAAAAGGCCTGGCGTGGCGTTCTGTCGAGATTCCTTTGGTGATGCCGAAACCGGATTTGACCGTGCTGACCGGTGGCTACCGCAAAACCCCGGTGTTGCAGATCGGCGCGGACATCTATTGCGATACGCGCCTGATCGCAGTCGAGCTCGAGACACGGTATCCGCAGCCGACCCTCTTTCCGCACGGACAGCGCGGGATGTCGATGGCGCTCAGCGGGTGGAGCGATCGCGGCTTCTTCGAGCCTGGGGCGGGCCTATCGATGGGTCTCAACCAAAGCGGTTTGCCGGACGCGCTCATCAACGACCGCAAAGCCTTCTTCAATTTCATGGATTTCGACACGCTCGAGCAGGAGATCCCGCACCTCACCACCCAGTTCCGCGCGCAGGCGGACCTGGTGGAACAACAGTTGGCGGATGGGCGCGATTTTTTGTTCGGCGACGCGCCGAGACTCGCCGACATTCACGCTTATTTTCCCATCTGGATGGCGCGCGGCAATATGCCGACGGCAACGGCGATCTTCGCTCCCTATCCACGGATCACGGCCTGGGAGACTCGCCTGCGGGGCATTGGCCACGGCACGCGTTCACCTTTGACCGCTACGCAAGCACACGACATAGCGCGTAGCGCGGTCGTCGCAAAGAGTGCCGGCATCGACCCGCTCGATGTCTTGGCGTTGAGGGCCGGAATGAACGTGGCGGTTACGCCGGACGACTACGGTCGCGATCCCGTGGTGGGCGAATTGATGACCCTGACGCTGCACGAGGTGGCGGTCCGGCGAAGCGCCGCCGCAGTGGGCACCGTGGCGGTGCATTTCCCGCGCATCGGTTACCGAGTCACGCGGATTTGAGCTCGTTGAGACCCCGCGAAGCAGGAATACAACAAACGCTTAACGCCGCGAGCCCCTGGGAATTTCGCTCATTCGGACTCCATCAGCGCTATCTAGGGCCCTGTTAACAGCCGACTTTATTGTTAATAAACAAACCGTCATGCTTGTTTTTTTTCCGCTTCACGCGTAGCGTGTGTTGCTGATATTCCGAAAATGTCGCAACTGCCCTGGCAACCCAAACCCACCGGAGCGAGTGGGGCGAAGTGCCGGTGCGGTCGCAGAAAGCCGTCGTGATTCTTTCAAAGGGGGAGTGCTACATGATTATCACCACGCGCATTGGGGTTAACGCCCGTGCGAATCTCAAACACACAAGTCTGGTCGCGCTCGCCGTAGCGGTTGCGCTGCTGTCCGGCACATCGCAGGCGCAAGTTGCCGGTGCCGCGGCCACAGCAGCGTCGTCAGGGGCCCTCGACGAAATCGTCATAACGGCGACGCGGCGCGAATCGAACCTGCAGTCGACACCCGTGGCGGTGACCGCGGTCGACGCCACCGTCATCGCGCAACTCTCGCCGCGCACCATCGGCGACCTTGCCATGCTCGTGCCGAATTTTTCGGCGAAT
>JAYVME010000237.1:0-10402 GCA_043759115.1 Betaproteobacteria bacterium
CAACTATCGAGCAAGAATTCTGTTTCATTGTGGTAAGTTGGATATGAGCTTAGGCGAATAAAAAATCACAGTGAATTCGACGATGAACCAAAGAAGTAAAACTATCCGATAGTTGTCCATCAACGAATCTCGACGCGGCATCTACACGGCTGTGAAAGGAGAATATTTTTTGAATCCCGTACGTCGATATCGCCTTTCCGAGCGCAATTCTTTGAGCGAGTCCTTCAATACTCCATCGTCCTGAGTCGGTCGTGTTTAATATCTCACTGCCCGGGGCAATTCGATTTGCTTCCTCCTCGCTGACGCCGATCACGACGATCTGATAATCACAAATGACTTTTTCCTGTATCGCTCTCCGAAATCCGAACCGGTAACGGAACGGTTTGGTATTCGCGTGGTGCCATTCTCCAATTGTTTGTCGAATTAATGCCAGACTTGGCACCATAATTAATGCGGTGTCACAAGCGAGACGGTCACAAACCCATTTGCCAATTAGTGTCTTGCCGGCACCACAAGCAAGGATCGCTTGTCCACGACCAGATGTATTTAGGCCAGCAACAATACTGGTCAATGCTTCGGTTTGGTATGGCCGCGGAGCCAACGTCGGTCTACCCGGAGCACTCGTACCACGAGTAAGGTCAGCGAGTTGCGAAAAAAATTCGCCGTCCAGTTCTAGCAATTTATCAACTAAGATTTGGCCGTGATCTTTCCGCTCTTTAACCACAACAGGCAAGTCGTCAACATTCGAAATAATGAGACGGTAATCGGCACGATCGCTCACCATGTAGAAAGTAGAGACCTCCCGTTGCGACGGGGTGCTTGAACGGTCAATACGGAACTTTGCCTGGTAGGCCGTCATGGTTTCGTCTTCGTGAAGCATGACACCGTCAATACCTTTGTCCTGCTTGGTATTCGTGCCTAGGCGTTCAAGGAGAGCCGGGGGAATATTGCGAAAGCGCCACACATCCTTGATTTGGTATAGCTGCGATTGAAGCTTGAAATATGCGTGGCAGAACTCCTCGAACGCTTCGCCACGAGCTTGTTGAGAATCAAGCGCCGCTATGGCCGATTCGAGCTGAGACCAGGTCGATATTTGGTCCCAATGTAATGAGCCTAATATGCGATACACGTTACTAACCGAATTTATTGTTTAGAAGACCCCATTGGGAATACCTTGTTTGATCTTGTCGAATTATACGGATCAGCCTTGATAAATATTTTTTTAGACGAATGAGGCTGCGTTGCCCCCGCCTTCACGATCTACTTGACCCTCTTTCTTCTTGCGTGATTTCCGATTTCATCGCCCTTCCTACAACCCCGCCTGCGTCACAAACTTCGAAACCAGATAGGGCTCGATCGCATCGGCGCCGCCTTCGGAGCCGTAACCGGAATCCTTGACGCCGCCGAAGGGCACTTCGGGCAGTGCGAAGCCGAGATGGTTGATCGTCATCATGCCCGTCTCGACCTGGGCGGCGATGGCGTGCGCGGTTTTGGCTGACTTTGTCCATGCATAGGCCGCCAGTCCGTACGGCAGCCGGTTCGCCTCAACCACCGCGTCGTCAAAGTTCTTGAACGGATTAATGATCGCCAATGGACCAAAGGGTTCGGTATTCATCGCCATCGCGTCGGTCGATAGCTCCGTGACGACCGTGGCTTCGAAATAATTGCCCTTCTCGCCGATCGGGCAACCGCCGGCAAGCAGCTTGCCGCCGTGCTTCTTCGCGTCTTCGACGTTCGCCACCATCGCGCTTTGCCGGCGCGGGTTGGCGAGTGTGGCCATGCGCGTTGCAGGGTCGAAACCATCACCGACCTTGACCGCCTTCGCGCCCTCGACAAATTTTTCGACGAATTGTTTGTAAATTTTTTCTTGCACCAGGAAGCGTGTCGGCGACACGCACACTTGTCCGGCGTTGCGGAATTTCATGAACGACATCGTCTTTGCCGCCAGATCGATATCGGCGTCGTCGAAAATGATCACCGGCGCGTGGCCGCCAAGCTCCATCGTCACGCGCTTCATGTGCGCGCCCGCGAGCGCGGCAAGTTGCTTGCCGACCGGCGTGGAACCGGTAAACGTAATCTTGCGGATCGTCGAATGCGGAATGAGGTAGCTCGAAATTTCCGCCGGGCTGCCGTAGACCAGATTGATGACGCCCGCGGGCACGCCGGCATCCGCAAACGCGCGCACGAGTTCTGCGGGCGAGGCGGGTGTTTCCTCCGGCGCCTTCAATATGACCGAGCAACCGGTGGCGAGTGCGGCGGAGAGCTTGCGCACCGCCTGGTTGATCGGAAAATTCCACGGCGTAAATGCGGCCACCGGTCCCACCGGCTCTTTGATCACCAGTTGATAGACGCCCTCGGCGCGCGCCGGAATCACGCGCCCATACGCCCGCTTGCCCTCTTCGGCGAACCAGTCGATCAAATCGGCACCCGCCAGCGTTTCCATCCGTGCTTCGCCGATCGGCTTGCCCTGCTCGAAAGTCATGCAAGTGGCGACCGTCTCGACGCGCTCGCGAAAAATATCCGCGGCCTTGCGCATGATTTTGCAGCGCTCGAACGCCGACACCTTGCGCCAGGCCTTGAATCCTTTTTCCGCGGCTTCGAGTGCGCGGTCGAGATCGGCCTTTTCGGCATACGCGACAGTGCCGATTTCCTGATGGTTGGCGGGATTGACGACCGGCAGCGTGCGGCCGGCAGCGGCGGCACACCAGAGTCCGTTGATGTAGAGCAGAGTGTTTGGATACATGTGAGATGCCTGTGTTGATGAGTAAAGCGGGAACAGTCAGGGCTGGCCGTTGCGGTACGCCTCGTCGAACTTCGCTTCGAGAAACGCGTTCACGCCGCGGCAGCCGGCAACGACGGCCTGCGCCCACGCGAAGTAATCGCGCTTGCGCGTATCGTCCCATCCGCTTGGCGGGCTGACGACGAGCGCGCGCAGGTTGGAAGTCTTGTCGGCGATCTTCAGCATTCTCGCGCGGTCGGATTTGTGCGGCGCATACTCGACCTGCAGCCGCTTGCGCTCGGCCTTCTGCAAAGTCTTATCGTCAGTGACGTCGCGCACGAGGTCGGCGACGTCGTCGCCGAAGAGTTCGACCAGTTCTTCGTAAGTAACGCCCTGGTCTTCGATGCAGTCGTGCAGGAGGCCGGCGACGACCAGATGGGTGTCGTCACCGCCCGTCGCCTCGGCGAGCAGATAGGCGACTTCGGCGAGGTGATTGATGTAGGGCTCCTGCGCCACGCCCTTGCGGCGCTGGCTGACATGTTTCTTCGCGGCGTAGTCGAGCGCGCGGGCGACCAGTACGACATTGATGCTCATAACGTAATTCTCACCACGTTCAGTCGGCGCGGATCCCCGCGTCGCGGATCACCTTGCCCAGCCGCGTCATATCGTTTTTGATCAGCGCGGCGAAAACTTCAGGCGTGCTGCCGACGGGCTCGAAGCCGGCGGCGAGCAAACGCTCGCGGGTGTCCGGCAGATTCGTTATGCGCGCGACCTCGGCGTGGATCTGCGCGACGATGTCGGCGGGCGCGCCTTTGGGCAGGAGCACGCCGGTCCACGAATCCGCTTCATAACCGGGCAGCCCCTGCTCGGCGATGGTCGGAATATCGCCGGTCGCGCTGGTGCGCTTGGTGCCGGTGGTGCCGAGCATGCGCAAGCGGCCGTTACGATGGAACGGCAGGGACTGCGCAAGTCCGGTGAACGCTATCGGCACCTGCCCCGCAACCAGATCGTTGAAGGCCGGCGTGATTCCCTTGTAGGCGATGTGCATGAGCTTGATGCCGGTCATTGCCTCCAGGATTTCCATCGGAATGTGCTGTGCGCTACCGATGCCGCCCGACGCGTAATTGAGCTGGCCCGGCAGTTTTTTCGCCAGCGCCACCAATTCGGGCACCGACTTGACGGGAAACGACGGGTGCACGACGAGACAGTTGCCGATCGTCGCGGTCAGCGAAACCGCTACAAAATCGCGCAACGAGTCGTAGGAAATCTTCGGGTAGAGGGCCGGATTGACCGCGAGCGTCGCAATGTTGGCCATGCCCAGGGTGTAGCCGTCGGGTAGCGCGCGCGCGATCAGTTCCATGCCGATGATGCCGTTGGCGCCGGTGCGGTTGTCCACCACGACCTGCTGTCCCCAGGCTTCCGTCATGCGCTGCGCATAGAGCCGCGCCAGCACATCGACCGCGCTGCCGGCGGCGAACGGCAGCACCAGACGGACCGCTTTGGCCGGAAATTTCTGCTGCGCGAACGCGCCCGCCGGCACGGCCAGAGCACACATCATCAATAGGCCAGTTCGCAGACCGATATTCATGCGCATCTCCTCCTCATTTCGGGCAAGGCGCACATGCTAGCAGGAATTGCGGCGGCAGACCGCACACCCTGCAAAGACAGACGGCACGGCGGAGCGATATACTTGGCGATAAGCATTTAGGGGTTTGGGCGGCGACTCGACGCGGCGCCCGCGAGGATAACGTTGATGGATGTGATTCCACTGGGACCCGGTTTCTTCGCCGAAGTTCGCGGCGCGCGATGACGTCTACGTCGCCTCGCACACCTGCGGCGTCGAGGGTGTGGCGAACGACGAGGCGCATGCGCTGGTCGACCAATTGATAGCCGGTGCGACGCAGCCGGAATATACGTATTTGCATCGCTGGCAGGCGGGCGACGTCGTGATGTGGGACAACCGCGCGACCCTGCACCGCGGGCGGCCGTGGCCCGACAAACCGGCACCCGCGCCACATGGTGCGCACCACGATCTCGGCGACCGACGCCGACGGCGTGGCGGACTTGCGTCCCGCGCGCGCCGCGGCGTAACGCTCGTACCTCGCGCGCGGCGACGCTGGTTCTGATGCCGCTAAAGCTGGTGCTCGACACCAACGTCTGGCTCGACTGGCTGCTGTTCAACGACGCCGGTGTGGCACCCGTCAAGGCGGCGGCGGCGTCCGCGCGGGTGGAAATATTCATCGATGATGCGTGCGCACAGGAGCTCGCGCGGGTTCTTGCGCGGTTCCTCGCCGAACCGCGCGAGAAAAAAACGCTCAATGATAACGCACAGGCCGCGTGTCTTGCGGAATGCCGCCGCATCGCGCGCCGCGTGACGGCGGCAGGGCCAACGGACGACGTAATTTCCGGCCAGTATCATTTGCCCGTCTGCCGCGACCCGGACGACCAGAAATTTCTCGCCCTCGCGCTCGCGTGCCGCGCGGATTATCTCGTCACCAAAGACCGCATGCTGCTCGAGCTCGCGCGGCGCAAAATCCGCCGCGCGCCGTTTGGCATCGTCACGCCCGCGCAATTAAACGCTGCGCTGGCCGTGGCACCCCGCTGGACGTAACTGGCGCCCGCCGGCGGCGGCAATGCATAAACGCCAAAGCGCACTAAATTTTAGTTAGCGCCTGCTCACGCTACGGCTTAACGCCGCCTCGTTGCGAAAAAACCACAACTAATTGACGTGATTTGTGACATATTGCCCATAAGTTGTGAAATATTCTGGACCCATACATTCCGTGCCCATACAATAATTTAGCACGACGTTCAGAACCAAAGGATTAAATGGAGATGGAGATGAACATGAAACCGATACTAGTCGCGATCGCCTCGTTGTTCGCGTTCGAAGTCACCGCTGCGGGCATGGACGAGCCGCCCGCGGCGCGCACAAGCAGCGTGACTGAAATGTTGCAGCGTAAGCAGGAGCATCAGTTGCGCGAAGAACTCGTCAAAGAAGGCCGCTGGGACGAGGTCCGCGCGCTCGACGAAGCTCAGGTGCGGCGGCAGCAGGTGCAAACCAAGCAGACGCTCAGCCGGATGAACACCGAACTCGCGCGCGAAGGCAGCGTCGATACGCCGGTCAACGGCGACGGCGTCACCAGTTTCTGCGCGCCGGTCGGTGCGGCGGCCAGGCTGCCAGTGACGAAAATCAAGCGGGAGTCGGTGTCGACGGGAAGCGATACGCGTAACGTGCGGTAAACAAAACTGCGCGACAACTCCGCGGCGCCTGCGGCGCTGCCGGTTTCGTTTATTCAGGCGCGAGCCACCGCACGCGCTCTTCACCCTCGCCGTCCTGCGACAGCACCGGCCACAGCCACGCGAGTATTTTGCGGGCGGCGGCCTCGAAACCGAACGGCGGATTGGCGATCAGCATCCCGCAGCCGCGCACGCTGCCGCTAAAGCCCAAGTTGCGCACCGCCAGCTCAAGCTGCAGGATTTTGCGGATGCCGGTGGCCGCCACGCGCCGCTCGAATGCGTGCATTGCGATCGGCTCCATCAGCGGGTACCAGAGCGCGTAGACGCCGGTCGCGAATTTCCGGTAGCCCCCGGCAAAGCCGTCGGTCAGGCGCTTGAATTCCTGTGCGCGGTCGAACGACGAATCGACCAACACGAGGCCGCGCCGCTCGGGGGGCGGCAGGAAAGCCTTGAGCGCCTGGTAGCCGTCGAGCAAACGCACCTCAACCTGGCGGTCACCGGCGAAAAGCCTGGCCAGGGTCTCGCCGTCTTTCTTGTTGAGTTCGGTCAACGCCAGACGATCATGCGCGCGCATGAACCCGCGCATGATGCGCGGCGAGCCCGGATAAAAGTTCAATTTGCCGTCCGGATTTTCCGCGCGCACGGCGTCGAGGTACGGCAACATTTCAGTCGGCGCGTCGCCGCGCCCCCAGACGCGCGCGATGCCGTTTTTGTATTCAGCGTTTTTACGCGCCCAATCGTGGGCAAGATCATAGCGCCCGATACCGGCGTGCGTATCGAGGCAGAAGAAAGGCTTGTCTTTCTTCGCGAGTGCCTGCACGAGCTGCGCGAGCAGTGCGTGCTTGAATACGTCGGCAAAGTTACCGGCGTGAAAAAGATGTCGGTAAGCGAGCATCGGCTATCGCGGTGAGGGGTGAGGAGTAAGGCGTGAGGCGGGATGCGCACCGCACTTGCAGCTATTTCACGCCGAATTTCGCGCGATAGTGTTTGCCCAGCATCTTGCGCGTCTGCTGATTGAAATTCGGATTCAGCGCAAACGGATTTTTGCTCTTCGCCGGCGCGGGCATTGCGGGCCTGGAAGGTTTAGGGGGTGATGGTTTTGTCATGCGCGCAGTTTGGTTACGGAACAGCCGGCAGTATGCGCCCTTTGCCCCAACCGCACAGCAGAGCGTCCCTTACTTGATCAGTCCTTCGGCCTTGAGCGCCGCCTGTACCTGCGGCCGCGCCGCAACGCGCGTCAGGTACGTCTCCAGCACCGGCCACTTGCTCATATCGAGCTTCAGCATGCCGGCCCAGTTCAACACGGTAAAGAGATAGGCGTCGGCGACCGTGAAATCGCCCATCAGGTATTGCTTGCCCTTCAATTGCTCGACGAGATAATCGAAACGCCTGGCGAGCAGGTCCTTCTGCGTTTGTTTGGTCGCCTCGGGGGTGGCCGGTTTCCACAGCGGGCCGAACTGCTTATGGATTTCCGTGCTGATGAAAGCCAGCCACTCGATGAGTCGATAGCGTTCCAGCGTGCCAGCCTTGGGCGCCAGGCCCGATTCTTCTTTCTGGTCGGCCAGGTACTGGTCGATGGCAATACCTTCGGTCAGCACCTGACCATCGTCGAGCTTCAACGCGGGGACATAGCCTTTGGGGTTGATCTTGGCGAAATCTTCGCCGCTGGCCGTGGTCTTTTTGCCGAGGTCGACTTTTTCGAGTTCAAACTGATAACCCGCTTCCCGCAGGATGATGTGCGGGGCCAGCGAGCAGGCGCCCGGCGCGTAGTAGAGTTTCATGTGGATTCCTTCCTTGCCGTGGATTGCGGGATATTGCTAAAGTAAATCGGAGGCGAGAATTTAATTCTACCGTATTGCTCACATAGGATTGCAGAGGACGCATGGAGTTCATTCGCGGGCGCTCGCAAACCGGACTTAAATATGGGCGAAGCGACCGATTTTCAATCTGCCGTGCGGTAAACGCGTGCTATGCTTCAAAATACCACGCGACCACGCGCCACGGCGCCGCGAGCACCACGCGCTGTGGCCGGATTGCCGTGAATACCATGATTGCCCCGCATAATCCCCGCCGCGCGAACGGCAACGCCCGATGACACCGTCGAAAATACTGCTGAACCTCGCGCTGCCGGCCGCCATGATCATCATTGCGTGGTGGCTGGTCCCGCACGCGGCGCAGCTGCCGCCGTCGCTCGCCGGCATCAAAATCTACGGTGTCTATTTCGTGCTGGCGCTGGGCGCGCTGCTCGGATTGGGCTTCCGGCGCGGCCGCATCGTATTCGCGCTCTTCACGTTAGCACTTGCCTACGTGTGCTACGGATGGCTGGTGCGCGACGAACTGGCCGGCTTTCGCGCGCACACGCTGTTCGCGAGCTTAAGCGTGTTCGTGCCGGTAAATCTCGCGCTGCTGTGCTGGTCGCCCGAGCGCGGCATTTTTAATCTTCACGGCCTGCGGCGCCTGGGCGTACTCGCCGCCGAGGTGCTGTTCACGCTGTGGGTCATCCTCGCGCCCGCCACGCGCATCACGGCGTGGGCGATTTCACCTTTCGTTGAAACCACGCTGTTTGCGGCGTCGCCGGTCCGCCAGTTGGGCTGGATCGTTTTGACGCTGGGAATCGCGGTAAGTCTGGCGGCGTGGCTCATCAAGCGCGCGCCGCTGGATAGCGCCTTTACCGGGGCGATAGGCGCATTTGCACTCGCGATGCACTTCATCGGCGAGCCCAATGCGTTTGCGGTATATCTGACGGCCGCCGCGCTGATTTTCACCATTGCGCTGTTGCAGGACACCTTCCGCATGGCGTTCCGTGATGAGCTCACGGGATTGCCGAGCCGGCGCGACTTGAACGAGCGCATGATGGGGCTCGGCCGGCGCTATACCATCGCGATGTGCGACGTCGACCATTTCAAGCAGTTCAACGACACGCACGGCCACGACCTGGGCGATCAGGTGCTGAAGATGGTGGCAGCGAAGCTCGGCGAAGTGAGCGGCGGCGGCACCGCGTACCGCTACGGCGGCGAGGAATTCACGGTGCTGTTTCCCGGCAAGGACATCGCGCACGCCACGCCGCGCCTCGAAGCGCTGCGCGGCGCCATCGAAGCATACAAAATCGCCCTGCGCGCCCCCGACCGTCCGGACAAACCGGAGCCCGCCACGCGCAAGCGCGGTGCTTTCCGTGATGCGAATTCGGTGTCGGTCACGATCAGTATCGGCGTGGCGGAACGCACCGCCGAACTTGGCACGGCTGACGACGTCATCAAGGCCGCGGACCAGGCGCTCTACCGCGCGAAGAACAATGGCCGCAATCAGGTGAGCAAGTGATGCGTGCCGTCTGTCGATGGATTGTCTGCTGCACGTTGTTGTTGACGTCCGCGCATGTCCAATCCGCCGCCGAGCTGAGAATTCTGGCGACCGATCCCGCGCCGGACGCGCTGCTCGCGCGCCAGCAACCGCTTTTCGTGCGCTTCGAATTGAAGAACCCGACGCCGGTCGCGGTCATGGTGAGCGGTTTATACAAGGGCAAAGCGGTGATCGACGACGGCGGCACCGGTGCGCCCGCGATGCTCCCCGCGGGTGGCGGCATCGGCGTTGTGAGCTTTTTTTACTGGGGCGAAAAACCAACGCGCATCGACGAAGTGCGTTTGAAGATCAACGATCCGCAAAACGGCACAGCGATCAACGAATATGCATTCCCGGTGGCCCTCACCTGGCTTACGGATGACCCGCCGCCGCGCGAGTCCGCCGCATGGGTCAAGGCATGGCAGCAGGCGCAGCGCGCCCGCCCGGCGGAGCGCAAGTCCGCGCCGGCCGACGGCGATTTCGCCAGCACGGGCGTCTGGCTTGCGCTCGCCGTCGGCGGCGTGCTGCTCGCGATTGCGATCGTCCGGCTCCAGCGGCGGCGCGCGCAACCAGCGGCCGATGACGGCGCGACACGCCGGTGATAAGCTAGCATGCGGCGACATCCAGTACAACGCAGGAGACGACCATGCATCTAACACCCGCCCAAGTCGAGGAATATCACCGCGAGGGTTATCTGTTTTTCCCGGGGCACTTCACGCCCGCCGAGATCGGGACGCTCAACGCGGAAGTGCCGAAACTCTACGCCGAACTGCGGCCCGAGAATGTACGCGAAAAAGACAGCAATGCCGTGCGTTCCAACTTCGCGGCGCACACCTACAACGACGCTTACCGCAGGCTCGGACGCCATCCGCGGCTGATCGAACCCGCGCAGCAGATCCTCGACGACGACGTTTACATTCACCAGTTCAAGATCAACGGCAAGGCCGCATTCGACGGCGACGTCTGGCAGTGGCACCAGGACTACGGCACGTGGTTCAACGACGACGACATGCCCGAGGCGCGCGCGATGAACGTCGCGGTGTTTCTCGAGGACGTGAACGAGTTCAACGGCCCGCTGATGTTCATTCCGCGCTCGCATAAAAAAGG
>JAYVME010000238.1:0-4607 GCA_043759115.1 Betaproteobacteria bacterium
GCGGAAAACCCGGGCGGTGCGCGACGACCACATGCGCCAGTTCGAACAATTCACGCCAGCGGTGCCACGTCGCAAGTTCGAGAAAAGCGTCCGCACCCAACAAGAGGCACAACGGACGCTTGGCGCCGAGTTCGCGCCGCACTTCAGCCAGCGTGTCGACCGTATAACCGGGACCGCTGCGCCTGACCTCGCGATCATCGACCGTGAACAACGGATTGCCATCGATCGCCAGCCGCGCCATCGCGAGCCGCTGCTCCGGAGTGACCTGGGGTGCGGCGCGATGCGGTGGCGTGCCGCCCGGCACGAAACGCACTTCGGCCATATGCGTGGACTCGGCGAGTTCCTGCGCCAGCCGCAAATGACCGAAATGAATCGGATCGAAGGTGCCGCCGAAAATGCCGACTGGGGCCGTTGCCATCGGTCACCTGCCCCGGAGAAGCGTGAGGCGTGAGGCGTGAGGCGTCGGCTGCGCCGAACCCGACTGTAACGCCTCACGCCTCACGCCTTACGCCTCACGCTTCATAGGACCAACCGGCGAATGTCCGACAGCACGCCGGAGAGGTAGGCGATGAAGCGCGCGCCCTGCGCGCCGTCGATCACGCGGTGGTCGTATGACAGCGACAGCGGAAGCATGAGCCGCGGCGCGAATACTTTGCCGTCCCACACCGGTTTAATCACCGACTTGCCGACGCCGAGAATGGCGACTTCCGGCGCGTTGATGATCGGCGTGAAATACGTGCCGCCCAGACCGCCTAGACTCGAAATCGAGAAGCAACCGCCCTGCAGATCCGCCGGGTTTATTTTACCGGCGCGCATGCGGCTGCTGATAGCGCCCAATTCCTTGGCGAGCTCGAGCAGCCCCTTCTTGTCGGCATCGCGAATAACGGGCACCACGAGGCCCAACGGGGTGTCGACCGCCACGCCAATATGAAAATATTGTTTAAGAATCAGATTCTCGCCGTCCGCCGACAACGACGCATTGAAGTTGGGATACTGCTTGAGCGCCACCACCACCGCTTTCATCAGGAAGGCCAGCAGCGTAAACCGTATGCCCTCTTTTTTCGCCGCGTCGGACTGCGACTTGCGGAACGCTTCGAGCTCGGTGATGTCGGCTTCGTCCTGCTGCGTGACGTGCGGGATGGAGACCCAGTTGCGATGCAGGTTGGTGCCCGACCGTTTCTTGATGCGCGACAACGCCTGCAGATCGACCGCCCCGAACTTGGTGAAATCGACTTGCGGCATCGGCGGCAGATTGAAGCCAAGTCCGCCGCCGGCGCCGCGCGGGCGCGCAAGTTCGGCCTTGACGTAGGCCTGCACGTCATCGCGCAAGATGCGGCTCTTCGGACCGCTGCCTGTCAGTTTGGACAAATCGACGCCGAGCTCGCGGGCGAAGCGCCGCACCGACGGTCCGGCGTGCGCGAGTTTCATTTTCGCGTCATCGAAAGGCTCAAGGGATGCGGTCGGCTTGCCCGCCGCGGGTGCGGGTGCGGGTGAAGCAGCTTGCGGCGCCACAGTTTTCGCCATCGCGGGTGATGCCGCCGCCGGTGCCGCAACCGGCTGCGCTGCCGGCGCGGGCGCGGGCGCCAATTGCCCCGCGCCAGTGTCGAGTGTCAATACCAGTGTGCCCTGCGAAACCTTGTCGCCGACTTTAACCCTGATCTCCTTCACCGTGCCCGCCTGCGGCGCCGGCACTTCCATCGTCGCCTTGTCCGACTCGAGCGCGATCAAGGGATCTTCGGCGCTGACCGTGTCACCGGGCTTGACGAGGATTTCGATGATCGGGATTTCCTTGAAATCGCCGATATCGGGAACTTTGACTTCGAGTACGCTCATGATATTCGCCAGGATCGAGGATCGAGGATCGAGGATCGAGGATTACTACTGGCGCACAACGTGCGCCGCTTTATCACTCGATCCTCAATCCTCATTCCTCACTCCTCAAACCGTGGTCGGGTTCGGTTTCTCGGGATCAATGCCGTACTTCTTGATTGCCTCGGCGACTTTCTTGCGCGGCATGAGCTCCATGTCGGCGAGCGACTTTAACGCGGCGACCGCCACGTAGTTGCGGTCGACCTCGAAAAAGTGGCGCAGCTTTTCGCGCGTATCCGAACGTCCGAAGCCGTCCGTGCCGAGCGCATGAAAATGGCGTGCCGGCAGGAAGCCGCGCACCTGGTCGGCAAACATTTTCATGTAATCCGTCGCCGCAATCACCGGGCCTTCGCGGTCTTTGAGACAGGTCTCGAGGTGGGAGAGCCGCGGCTCGACTTCCGGGTGCAGCATGTTCCAGCGCTGCGCGTCGATGCCGTCACGCCGCAATTCGTTGAAGCTCGTCACGCTCCAGATGTCCGCCGCCACGCCGAAATCTTTTTCCAGCAACTCCGCGCCCGCGATCACTTCACGCAATATGGTGCCGCTGCCAAGCAATTGCACGCGGGGGGCGTTCTTCTTCGCCTTGCCTTCGCGCAGGAGATACATGCCCTTCAGGATGCCTTTCTCGACACCCTCCGGCATGGCCGGATGCTCGTAGTTCTCGTTCATCACGGTAATGTAGTAGTAGACGTCCTCCTGCTCCTGAACCATGCGGCGCAGGCCGTCCTGAATGATCACCGCGAGTTCATACGCATACGTCGGGTCGTAGGCCACGCAATTGGGGATGGTCGCCGCCAGCAGATGGCTGTGGCCGTCTTCGTGCTGCAGCCCTTCGCCGTTCAGCGTAGTGCGGCCGGCGGTGCCGCCGAGCAGAAAGCCGCGCGCGCGCATGTCGCCCGCCGCCCATGCCAGATCCCCCACGCGCTGAAAGCCGAACATCGAGTAGAAGATGTAGAACGGGATCATCGAGATGCCGTGCGTGCTGTACGAAGTCGCCGCCGCGATCCACGACGACATCGCGCCCGGCTCGTTGATGCCTTCCTGCAGAACCTGGCCTTTCTGGTCTTCCTTGTAGAACATCAACTGGTCGGCGTCCTGCGGCGTGTAGAGCTGTCCGACATGCGAATAGATGCCGAGTTGGCGGAACATGCCTTCCATGCCGAAGGTGCGCGATTCATCCGGCACGATCGGCACCACGTACTTGCCGATTTTCTTGTCGCGCACCAGCGTCGTGAGGATGCGCACGAAGGCCATCGTTGTCGACAGCTCGCGGCCCGCGCCGCTCGCCTTCAACAGCGTCTCGAATGCCGACAGCGGCGGCACCTCGAGCGGTGCGGCCTTGCGCCGGCGCGCCGGCTGATAACCGCCGAGCGTCTGGCGTTTCTCACGCATGTAATTAAGCTCGGGCGAGCCCTCGGCGAAGGTGACGTAGGGCACTTCTTCCAGCTGGTCGTCCGGCACCGGCACCGCGAAGCGGTCGCGGAACGACTTGATCGACGAGGTGCCCATCTTTTTTTGCTGATGGGTGATGTTCTGCGACTCGCCGGCCTCGCCCATGCCATAGCCCTTGATGGTCTTGGCGAGGATTACGGTCGGCTGGCCCGTATGCTTCATCGCGGCCGCGTAGGCGGCATAAATTTTGTGCGGGTCGTGACCGCCGCGATTCAGGCGCCAGATGTCGTCGTCCGACATGGTGGAGACCATTTCGAGCAATTCGGGATACTTGCCGAAGAAGTGCTTGCGCACGTATGCACCGTCCTTCGATTTGAACGTCTGGTATTCACCGTCGACGCACTCCTCCATGCGCTTCAGGAGCACGCCCCTGGTATCGCGCATGAACAGCGGCTCCCAATAGCCGCCCCAGATCACCTTGATCACGTTCCAGCCGGCGCCGCGAAAATCGGATTCGAGTTCCTGGATGATCTTGCCATTGCCGCGCACCGGCCCGTCGAGCCGCTGCAGGTTGCAATTGATAACGAATACCAGGTTGTCGAGCTTTTCGCGGCCGGCGAGCGAAATCGCGCCGAGCGACTCCGGCTCGTCCATCTCGCCGTCGCCCATGAACGCCCACACCTTGCGGCCCTGCGTTTCGACAATGGCGCGATCCTTCATGTAGCGCATGAAACGCGCCTGGTAGATTGCCATCAACGGACCCAGGCCCATCGACACGGTCGGGAACTGCCAGAAATCCGGCATCAGCCACGGGTGCGGATACGAGGAGAGCCCCTTGCCGTCCACCTCCTGGCGGAAATTATCCATCTGTGCGGCGGTAAGCCGGCCGAGCATGAACGCGCGGGCATAGACACCGGGTGCGGAATGACCCTGCACGAACACCAGGTCGCCGCCGAAGGTTTCGCTTTGCGCGCGCCAGAAGTGATTGAAGCCGACATCGTAGAGCGTCGCCGCGGAGGCAAAACTCGCGATATGGCCGCCGACGTTGGTGTCCTTGTTGGCGCGCAGCACCATCGCCATTGCGTTCCAGCGCACATACGAGCGGATGCGATGCTCGAGTTCCGCGTCGCCGGGCATGCGCTCTTCGTGCTGCGACGGAATGGTGTTGAGGTATGCGGTATTGGCGCTGAACGGAATATAGGCGCCGCTGCGGCGCGCTTTGTCCACGAGTTGTTCGAGCAGGAAGTGGGCGCGCTGCGTGCCTTCGTTTTTTAGCACGCTGTCGAGCGCTTCCAGCCACTCCTGGGTTTCCTGCGGGTCGGCGTCAGGAATATCCTGCATGTCCA
>JAYVME010000239.1:0-4605 GCA_043759115.1 Betaproteobacteria bacterium
GTGTGGTACATGATGGTGTAGGCGTAGATAGCGCCCTTGCTTGCCACCGGTTCGAACTTGAGGTCGATGGACATGCAGTTCACGCACGTCGCGTACGGCGGGTGCTGGAAGTGTTTGCAAACCTGGCAGCGCTGCAGCGCCAGCACTCCCTGTTTGGCCGCTTCCCAGAAGGGCTTCGTCCACTCGTTCGGGACGGGAATCGGCCTGGTCACCTTGCTCCAGTCGCTCATCATCGTCCCCGCTGCGCCGGCGGCTTCAGCACTACTTACCCGTCCAAACCGGCTTGCGTTTCTCCATGAACGCCTTGCGGCCTTCCTTGTAGTCCTCGCTCGTAAAGCACGCGGCGACGGCGTCGTCAGCCACTTTCTGATTGCGCTTCTCGGGGTCTTTCACGTATTCGTCGATCACGCGTTTGGCGGCAAGGATGGACAGCGGCGCGTTGCCGGCTATGGTGTCGGCGTAGGAATTCACGAACGCTTCGAGCATCGTCGCCTGGCACACGTGATTGACGAGGCCGATGCGGTGCGCCTCAAACGCGGTGTAGCGGCGCGCGGTGAACAGCACTTCCTTGGCGACGGCGGGGCCTGCGAGGTCGATCAGCTGTCCCAATGATTCGGCGCTGTAGCCGATGCCGAGTTTGGCCGCCGGTATGCCAAATTGCGCGTCTTCGGAGCAAATGCGGAAATCGCAGTTAAGCGCGATTGCGAAGCCGCCGCCCAGACACCAGCCGCGGATCATCGCTATCGTCGGCTTGCCGATGCCGCGCAAGGACACGCGAAAGCCGATGGTCATTTTGTTGTACGCGGCGATCTGCTCGGGTGTCGAGCGGTTGCCTTCGTACTTGGAAATGTCGCCGCCCGACACAAACGACTTGGTGCCCGCGCCGCGCAGAATGACGACGCGTATCGCCGGGTCATTGGCGAAATCTTCGATCACCTCGGCAGCCATCCGCGACATCTCCGGCGACATCGCGTTGAGTTTCTCGGGGTAATTAAACGTCAGCGTGCCAATGGCGCCTTTTTTCGTGCCGAGTATCTTGTCTTTGTCTATAGTGATCGAATCCATGTTCATTCCTTTAGAAGCGATTTAAAAAACAGTTTGGGGCCGCAGATGAACGCAGATACAAATCAAATGCAAGCCACAGAGGGCACAGAGGACACAGAGAAATGCAAAAAAACAGGAAGCACTTTTCTGGTTCTGGTTTGTTTTTCCTCTGTGAACTCTGTGAACTCTGTTGCTCTGTGGCGAATTGTTTTTGAATTTTTGAGATGGGTTCTAGATCACGCCCTTGGCGCGCAGGTCCTGCAGTTGTTCCTTCGTATATCCGACCGAGGCCAGAATCTCGTCGGTGTGTGCGCCGGCATCGGCGGTGGCGGTGCGTATCTTCTTGCTCACGCCGGTCATGTTGATGGGTGAACCGACGAGCTTGATGTCGCCCAGTTTTTCGCTCTTCACCGGCGATGCGATGCCCAGGTGCTGCACCTGCGGATCGGCGAACACCTTGTCGATGGTGTTGATGGGGCCGCACGGCACGCCGTTGGCTTCGAACACCTCGATCCAGTGCTGCGCGGACTGGTGTTGGGTGATTTCACCGATCTCGGCGTTGATTTGCTTGCGCGCTTTGCTGCGCTTGCCCTGCGTGTTCCATTCTTCGCGGTCTTTCCACTCCGGCTTGCCCAGCGCCTCGCAGCAGCGCGCAAATACGCGTGCTGACGACGCCGCGATGTTAAAAACCCCGTCGCTGCACGGAAACACGCCCGTGGGCACGCCCGTGGGATGGTCGTTGCCGGCCTGGCCCGCGACTTCGCCCGCCATCAGGTAACGCGAAGCCTGAAAGTCGAGCATGAATATCTGCGCTTCCAGCAGGCTGGTATACACCCAGCGCCCGACGCCGGTCACTTCGCGCTCAAAGAGTGCGGTCATGACCGCGAACGCCAGCAGATTGCCTGCCGTCAGGTCGGCAATGGCGATGCCCACGCGCACCGGGCCCTGGCCGGGCAATCCGGTGATGCTCATCAGTCCGCCCATGCCCTGCACGATTTGATCGACGCCGGCACGCTTGCCGTACGGGCCGCTCTGGCCGAAACCGCTGATGCTGCCGTAAACGATGCGCGGGTTGATCTTTTTCACGTCTTCATACGACACCTTGAGACGGTGCTTCACTTCGGCGCGCATGTTCTCGATGATCACGTCGGCCTTGGCAGCCAGGCGCATGAATGCGGCAAGACCCTCGGGCGACTTCAAATTCAACCGCACCATTTTCTTGTTGCGGTGCAGATTCTGGAAGTCGAAGCCCTCGCGCTTGCCGGCGACGTCTTCGCCGGTGACTTCCGGGGGTTCGATGCGGATGATATTCGCGCCCCAGTCGGCGAGATGCCGCACACAGGTGGGGCCCGCGCGCGCCAGGGTGAGATCGAGCACGGTAATGCGGGAGAGCGGGAGGGCTGGCGTGACGGGTGCTTCGGCGGGTTTATGCATGCTGATCATCTGGTCCGGATGGTGAATTTGTTGCGGAATGGGACCCTAACCGTACCACAGGGCGCGGCATTGCCGCAATCGGATTGCAGCGGCGGGCGGGCCAAACACCCTGGCGCCTGAAATAACGTTAAACTTAGCCCCGCGCGCTACCGGTTCCCCAGGAGAGTTAAAAAATGGAAGTCGCCCCCGACAAGTATCTGTACTTCACCCAGCCGGGATGAAGTAGCTGCCTCCGAACGAAAGAGTTTCTTTCGAAAAACAACATCGATATGGTCGTCATCGACGTCCTCAATGACGCCGGCGGCCGCGAACTTCTGCTTAACAAGTACGGGTTGCGCAAGGTCCCCGTCCTGGCCAAGGGCGACCAATTTGCATTCGGTCAGATGCTCGACCCGTTCGCGAAGCTGGCCGGCCTGCCGATGCCGGGCACCGACCGGCTGTCGCCGGAGCAACTCTACAAGAAATACGCCATAGTCTTTGCCGCGGGGCAGCGTTACGCACGGCAATTTCCCGCCGAAGGCTTCCGCGAGCGCGTGATCCCGCATCGGGAGCGCCTGATCAGAACGCTGTGCTTCCACGTATTCCGGATCGGCGAGGCCTTTCTGGAAACGTGGAATGGCGCGGAATATGCGCTGAAGATCGCCGACAACGAGCCGCCCGATTCGATGCTAACCGGTGATGACATTGCCCGTTACGGCGCCGGCGTCTGGAAACAATACGAAGCATGGTGGGGCGGACTCGAAGATCGCACGCTTTCACCCATGCTCAAAACCTATTACGGCGATACGGTCGCGCACAAGTTGTTCGAACGCGTCACGTGGCATTCCGCCCAGCACTGCCGGCAATTGGTTGCGGTGCTGGAACGCATGGACATAAAGCCCGACGGGCCGCTCACAGCCGCTGATCTCGCCGGGCTCCCGCTGCCGGAGCGGCTGTGGGAATGATGCTCCAGCGACCGCGTCGCCCGCACGGGTAGTCAGGCAACGAATCTCCGGGTTTGCCGTGCTGCCGTCTCAAAATGGCCGGTCGCCCCGGACGAGGATGCGGTACAGCATGCGGTGCTGGCTATGGTCGTAGTCGAAGCCCGCCTTGTGCATGGCCGAACGGTTATCGACGATCAGCATGTCGCCCAACTTGTATTCGTGCACCTGGCAAATCCGCACCGCGGGCAATTCAGCACGGATTCGAGAATAACTGCGCTCATACTCGGTAAACGGTCAGCGGCGTTCTCGATCAGGCGCGTGCTTGCCCAGCTTCCAGCCGTGCTGCGCGATATGCTTTTCCGCGACCTCGATGGGTTCTTCCTCAAGCGGCGTGGCCATCGAATCGTTCCAGCGATTCATGAAACCGAAGTATGAGATCAAGGCTGTGATCTCGACCACCTGACCTTCCGTCCAATGCCGTAATAGATTTGCAAAAAGTTCGTCGGTGACATCGTTGGGTTGCGACGCGGCAGCGATCGAATATTCGAGCGCCGCGCGTTCGGCATCCGTAAAGAGCGGGCTCGTCCGGAATTCCCATACGGCGGCCAGCTTTTTCTCATCGATGCCAGACCGGAGGGACCCCCCGGCATTGTGCGCCATTCAGTAGTGGCAACCGTGAGTGCGCGCCACGACGTACGCGAGCAGACGTTTAAAGCCGATCACGACCTCACCTTCCGGATCAAATACCGCGAGTGACAACTGGCGGATCGCCTTAACGAGTTTCGGCTTACGTTGCATGATCAACATGCTGTTCGGGACGAAGCCCATGCTTTTTGCAGTGCTCTCGAATACGTCCTTCAGTTCAGCGCAATGATCAATTGGTAGCGGGGCAAGACGAGGCGAACGCGCAACACTTTGGGTCATTGAAGTCTCCTGGTTTGTCGAATGAATCTGTCCGGCGCGGGCTTCGCTGTCTGCCGGTCATGAAATTATTGCGGCGCCACCCACGAAAAAGTCTTTTTCCCGGTGGCGGCGCCCAAAGTAACGATCAACACCGCTACGCCAAGGTTCCACATGAGGATCATCACCGTAGCATCCAGATCGTGGAAGAGCGAAAGCGCCGCCGACGTAATTGCAGCCGCCGCGAGGCTACCCGTCGCGGCGACCAGGGTCGGCCTCAAGAATGCGGCGTATCTCAGCATGA
>JAYVME010000240.1:0-21776 GCA_043759115.1 Betaproteobacteria bacterium
CGCGCAGATCGCGGAAGCGCTCGTACGCGATTTCGGGTCCGTCGTCCGCTGGAAGAGCGAATTTGTCGCCATGGGCAACGCGCTTGGCGGCGGCTCGGGGTGGGTGCTGCTTACGTACATCCCGCGCGACCGCCGCCTCATCAATCAGTATGCGGCTGAACATACCCAGGCCGTGGCGGGCGGCATTCCCATCCTCGCGCTCGACATGTATGAGCACGCTTACCACATCGACTATGGCGCTAACGTGAAAGCGTACGTCGACACGTTCATGCGCAACCTCGACTGGAAGGCAGTCGAGGCCCGCTACGAGGATGCGGCCAAGGTCGCGCCGCCACGCCCGCTCGAGCAGCCTGAGTTCGGCGATCTGCCGGGAGTCGCTGTCGAGGAAGTCAAAGCCATGCTGGATGCCGGCAAGCCCGTGCAGTTAATCGACGCGCGCCCGCGGCACTTCGTTTCGCGCACGCAGGACATCATCGACGGCGCGACGTGGCGCGATCCCGAGCGCGTGCAGGACTGGGCCGGCGAGTTGTCCAAATCGGATCCGGTGGTGGTGTTCTGCGCCTACGGGTTTCACATTGGGTGCAAGACGGCGATCGCGCTGCGCGACGCCGGGTTCGATGCGAAGTACATGAAAGGCGGCCACTCGGGCTGGCGCGCGACGGGCGGGCCGGTGAAGCAGCACGTATAGGCGGCGAATGCAGGCGCGCATAATGAGACGCTTGGCCGGGTCCGGCAGACACCCGGTACACAACGACGATTTCGTCGCAAGCGCTGCAGTTTTGCAACGGAGCGCAACATGAGATTCATAACAGCAATAATCGCAATGACCTTACTGACAGGAACCGCCATGGCAGAAACCATCAACTTCGACAACGACAAGCCCGGCAGCCTGCCGGCGGGATGGAACGCCGGCGTCACCGGACGCGGTGCGCCCAAGTGGGCGGTCGAGCAGGATCCGAGCGCGCCCAGCAAACCCAACGTGCTTAAGCAATCCGGCAGCGGGACTTTTCCGTATTGTGTCCTGAAGCAAAGCTCGCTTGCCGACGGTTTTGTCGAAGTTAAATTCAAACCCGTCTCCGGGAAAGAGGATCAGGCCGGTGGAGTCGTATGGCGTTTCAAGAACGGCGACAACTATTACGTCGCGCGCGCCAACGCACTGGAAAACAATGTGTCGCTGTACTACACGGAGAACGGCAGCCGCAAGACCATAAAATACGTTGAGGCGCCGGTGCCAAAGAATACGTGGCACACCTTGCGGGTAGAGTTTGCGGGCGCGGCGATCAAGGTGATATTGAACGGCAAAACGTACATCGAAACCAAAGACAACCACATCGCGGGCCCGGGCGCAGTGGGTGTGTGGACGAAGGCCGACAGTGTCACGGCATTTGATGATTTTTCTTACGGTAGTCCTTGAAAAAGTGAACGGTTAAATCTGTGATGCAATCCGAAAACAATACCTCCACCATCGAACCAGCACCGGCACCTGCGTATTCGCTCTGGCAACTCGTAAAGTATGCGTTGCGGCTGGGCGCGCTCGGATTTGGCGGGCCGGTTGCGTTGGTTGGTTACATGCATCGCGATCTGGTCGAGAATCGAAAGTGGATTTCGGAACCGGACTACAAAGAAGGCCTGGCGCTCGCACAACTCATGCCGGGGCCGCTCGCCGCGCAACTGATGATTTACCTGGGCTACGTGCATTACCGCAATCTCGGCGCGACACTGGCCGGAATCGCGTTCGTCGTGCCGTCTTTTGTGATGGTCGTGCTGATCGGGATGGCCTACGTCGCGTATGGCGGACTGACGTGGATGCAGGCGGTGTTTTACGGCGTTGGCGCGTGTGTTATCGGCATTATTGCGATCAGTGCGTATAAGCTTACGACGAAGAGCATCGGCAAAGACAAGTTGCTGTGGGCGATCTATCTGGTTAGCGCAGCGGCAACCGTCATCAGCGAATCTGAATTTGTCTCGATCTTCCTGGGCGCGGGCTTGCTGGTCTGGCTGCTGAGAGCGCCGCCTAAGAAATGGTTCGGCGGCGGTGGCACGCCGGGACTTTTGGCGATCTCCGCGCAACTCCCTACCGCGGCGCCCGTTGCCGCGATGACGGATTGGACTGTCTTGTGGCAGATCACAGTATTTTTTGCCGAAGCGGGCGCATTCGTATTCGGCAGCGGTCTCGCGATCGTGCCGTTCCTGTATGGCGGCGTAGTCAACGAACACCACTGGCTGACCGAGCGGCAATTCGTTGACGCAGTAGCGGTAGCGATGATCACGCCGGGCCCGGTCGTCATTACCGTCGGATTCATTGGCTACCTCGTGGCAGGTTTTGCCGGCGCGGTGGTGGCCGCGCTTGCCACATTTTTGCCGTGTTATTTCTTCACCATCATTCCCGCGCCCTACTTCAAAAAACACGGCAAGCATCCGGGCGTCATCGCTTTTGTCGATGGCGTGACCGCGGCAGCAATAGGAACGATTACCGGCGCGGTGGTCGTGCTCGGCAAACGCTCAATTACGGACCTTCCGACCATTCTGCTGGCCGTGACAACTGTTGTTCTGATATGGAAATTCAAAAAGCTGCCCGAGCCGGTAGTCGTGGCAGCCGCCGCCCTGATTGGTCTTTTGATTTATCCCATCATGCGACCGTAGAAGAAATATTTGCCCAGATGACTCGATGCTTTTTTTAACAACCTTGCTGGCGCTTGCTTGCCTACTCGGTTCGACACAAATTCATGCCGTCGAAACATTCAAGCGGCTCACCGCGTCGGAGATTAAAACGCGGATTATTGGGAGCGTGGTTACCGATGGCAGTCACTGGTCAGACCGCTATGAGCCAACCGGGACGCTTGATGCAATGGAACTCGGTCAGAGGAAGTTGGGGCACTGGAAGATTCGGAGTAACGAGATGTGCGTGACGCGCAAGGCACGCAAGCCGATTGAAGAATGTTTTGAGATATGGCTCTTCCGGAACCAGATCGAGTATCGCCGTGATGGAATCACTCTGACATGGGGCGATTTGCGCAAAGAGTGACCGCGGGCTTTGCAGGAAGTGTGTCGCAAATAAAATGAGGCAACATCACTTTAAAGGAGATTCGATAATGAACAATAAATTTGCCGTCGCCGCAGTTATTGCAAGCTTTTGCATTGCCGCTACTCTGCCGTCCCTGGCGGCGGAAAAAGAAAGCCCCGCCGCGCTGGCCAAAGCGCTTTCCGAAGCCAGCGTCTTGCTCGATCAGGGCCTGAAGGCCAGCGAGCGCGAGGGCAAGCCGATTTCGGGGAAGTACGAACTGGAAAATGGCGCCCTTCAATTGTCGGTGTATACCATGAAGGGTGACAAGTTCTCCGAGGTCGTCGTCGACCACAAGGCGGGCAGCATCAAGAAGGCCGAGATCATCACCGACGCCGGTGATCTGAAACACGCCAAGGCACAAAGCAAGGCGATGGCGAAGGCCAAGTTGTCTCTCGAAGATGGCGTCCAAATTGCGGTCAAGGCGAACAGCGGATTTCGTGCGGTCAGCGTGATGGCGAAGCTGAAGTCGGGTCATCCGGTGGCCGACATCACCCTTATGAAAAACGCGAAGGTAAAGAAGGTCACCGAGAAACTGGACTGACACTTATTGGAGTGTGGTAAAAAATGAAACCAGGGGTGACAGGGCTATTGCTTGCGAGCGCTGGCATCGCGCTTAGCTCGATGGTCTTGGCCGCCGGTTCGTCACCGCTTGTGCTGGAGGCAAAGATCGCGCTCGGCAACGTGAGCGGCCGGATTGATCACCTCGCCATCGACCTGGGCCGGCAGCGGCTGTTCGTCGCGGAACTCGGCAACAACAGCGTTGGCGTGGTGACGCGGACGATGTATTCGTCGATCCAAAGCGGCACCGCGTCTACATAAGCTGCGGTGAGGGCTTTGTCGATGTCTTCGCAACGAACGAGTCCGGGTACTCCCGGATCGGGCATGTGAGCACCGCTTCGGGAACCCGCACGTCCTTGTTGGTGCCGGAACTCGACAGACTGTTTGTCGCCGTAAGAGCGGCCGGCGCCGAACCGCCTGCTATCTGGGTGTTCCGGCCCGAGTAACAATCGCTACCGCTGTATTTATCATGGTAGTTTCAACGCCCATATGCGTACCGGCATATCGGCAACTTCGACCAGGCGTATAACAACTACAAACACGCACTGAAAATGGATCCGAACCACTGCGGCGCGCACGAGTACGTCGGTGTAGCCTATCTGCTGACCAACAATCTGCCCAAGGCGGAAGAGCATCTCGCCGCGCTCGATAGAATCTGCGGCACGGGATGCGAAGAGTACCAGGACGTCGCGCGCGAGATCACCCAGTTCAAGAAGAAACGCTGACGTTCAATGTCGCTGGATGAGAGGATTTTCATCCGTCATCCTTCATCCGTCATCCTTTGATTTCCGCCTCGGGCATAATGTCGCGCATGGACGAACCGGCGACCGCCGCACCAGCACACAACGAACAGGATTTCCACCGGCGCCTCATCGCCGCGACGCCGCACGCTTATGTCACGCCGCTGCTCGTCGCGGCCAACGTCGCCGTGTTTGCCGTCATGGCCGCGCTTGGCGTGAGCGTGCTCGGCGCGCGCGCCGAGGAATATCTGCGCTTCGGCGCGAATTTCGCGCCGCTCACCACCGGTGGCGAATGGTGGCGGCTCTTCACCTGCACGCTTATTCACTTCGGCATTATTCATCTCGCCTTCAACATGTGGGCCTTGTGGGACAGCGGGCGGCTCACCGAAAGATTGTTCGGCAACGGCTGGTTCGCCGTCCTCTACGTGTTTGCGGGCGTGAGCGGCAGCAGCGCCAGCATGCTGTGGAACCAGGAAGTCATCAGCGGCGGCGCATCGGGCGCGGTGTTCGGCGTATTCGGCGCGCTCCTCGCCTATATGACGGTCGAACGCGGCTCGATCCCGCCGCCAACGCTCAATCACCTGCGCGTGAGTACGTCGACCTTTGTCGTTTATTCGTTGTTCTACGGTTTCGTGCAGTCCGGCATCGACAACGCCGCGCATCTCGGCGGACTCGCCGGCGGTTTCGCAATGGGCTTGATACTCGCGCGGCCGCTCGACAGGCCGCGACGCGCGGGCGGTCGTGCGCGCCGCGCCATCTTCGCCCTGTTGCTGGCGGCCGTCACCCTGCCCACGGCGGCGTTGTACACGCCCGACACCTCGCGCATCTACCGTCAGGCGCGTGCATTACAGAAGGAAATCGACGCCTTCAGCGCCGAGGAAAAGCGGCTGCAGACCGCGTTCATGGGTATCGCCGGGCAATCACGCGCCAAAACGATCGACGCCGCGGTGGCACTCGCGCAACTTCAGTCCGACATCCTGCCGGCGTGGGATGCCGCGGTGGCGCGCTTTGCTGCCGTGGAACTCGATGCCAAGGCGCCGGCGCGCAAGGATTACGAACTCTTGTTGCGCTACGCGACCGCGCGTCGCGACGGCATGCGCGCGGTCGCCGACTACCTCGCGACCAACGATCCGGCGCTGGAACGCAAGATCGCCGAACAGCGCGAAATCGCGGCCGACGCGCTCAAACAATACCAGTCGCGACAGAAATAATTGGGGACCGGCTTTGGCGCGCGAAGACGAGGTTGCCGGCGCACTTCTGCGCGGCGGCGCAAGATCGGAATATTCATGCGGCGCTGTCGCGCACGCGGCGAATCGCGACACTGGCAAGAACCGGCAAGCGAAGCGCATCATCTAAAACAAATTATTCCTGCTAATGTTCAAAAGGTGCATAGGAACACGTATTTATTGCATAATTGCAGCCGGATGCCGCCGGTTACATTTGGCATCCGCTTGGCGCCGCGTCAAATCACGAGCCCGAAACCAGAACAATACCGGCGCGATAATTGCGCCGTCCGCAATCCGGAGGAAACCGATGAATCGCATTATGCAATCGATCTGCGCCACCATCCTGGCTAGCCTGATCGCCGCTGCGGCGGCGCAATCCTACCCGACCAAATCCATTCGGATGATCATGCCGAATGCTCCCGGCAGCGCGAACGACACGCTGGGAAGGATAGTCGCCGCGCACCTCGGCGAGGCGCTCGGGCAGCAGATTGTAATCGACAACCGCGCCGGCGCCGGCGGACTGCTCGGCATGGAAATCGGCAAGAACAGCGCGCCCGACGGCTATACGTTGGCGGCCGCATCCACGGCGGCGATGTCCATCGCACCTCACATCTATAAGAAGCTGCCCTACGATCCACTCACCGATTTCGAATTCATATCGCTGTATGCGGCCACACCCAACGTGCTGGTGGTAAACCCGGGGGTGCCGGCGAAAAACATGAAGGAATGGCTCGACTGGGTCAAAGTCAATGGCAAGTCGCTCAACATGGCGTCGGCGGGCGCCGGCTCGCAGAGCCATCTGACCGGCGTCGCGTTATTGACGGATGCCGGTCTGCAATCGACGCATGTGCCCTATAAAGGCGGTGGCGCATCGGTGGCATCGGTGGTGGGCGGCGAATCGCAATGGACGATCACACCGGCGCCGGCCGTCATGTCGCTGATCAAGGGCGGACGCCTGCGCGCGCTCGGCCAGAGTCTGCCGCAGCGCACGCCGCTGCTGCCGGACGTGCCGTCAATCACGGAGACGGTACCCGCGTTCACCTACAGCGGCTGGAACGGCCTGCTCGCCCCCAAAGGCACGCCGAAAGCGATCCTCGCCAAGCTGCACGCCGCGCTGATTGAAGTTTCGAAAAAACCGCAACTCATCGAGCAATTCGCGGCCCAGGGCGCGCAGGTAGTCACCGACACGCCCGAGGAATTCCGCAAATTCGTGCGGCAGGAAATCGAGAGTGCCGGAAAAGTCGTGCGGGCTGCGGGGCTCAAGGTCGAGTAGTCGCCGGCCAACCCGCCTTGCGCTTGCCGGTGACGGCAGCAGGCGCTTCGATCAGTCGCATAATCTCCGCCGCGGCATGATTGGCCTCGGCGCGCGTCAGCCGCTCCGCGGCGTCGGCATCGCGGCGTTTGATCGCCGCCAGTATCGCTTTGAGCCCCTTCACGCTTTCCGCGGAGCGCCGCGCCGAGCGCCGCGGATGGGTTAGCCCGAGCGCGCGCCAGCGCCAGATGCGCGCGTGCAGCGTCGCCAGCATCGTCGACAGCGCTTCGCTGTCCGCGCCTTCGAACAACATCGCATAGAAACGATTCTTGGTCGCAAGTATGGTGTCCGCGTCGCCGCTCTTGTACGCCGCCGTCACGACTTCGAGTGCTGCCGTGAGCCTCTTCATCTGCCCGGCGTCCGCATGCTCGACACACAGGCGCGCCGCGAGGCCTTCGAGCGCGGCACGTATCGTGTAGAGATCGCGCGCCTCCGTGGTGGACAGTTCGCGCACCACCGGCCCGCGATTTGGAATAATGGCGACGAGGCCCTCGGATTCAAGCTGACGCAACACTTCCCGCACCACCGTGCGCGAAACGCCCAGCATGTCGGTCAGCGCGCGCTCGATGAGACGCTGCCCGGGGGCGAGCTGTCCGCCGATAATCGCGTCGCGCAACCGTTCGAGCACCTGCTGACGCAGCGGTGCGGCCATGCGCTGGATCTCAAGTCGCGGCAAATTCATGGTTGACCTTTTGGTATGACCGTAATACGATATTACGGAATTGTGCCATTCGGCGCAACCACCCCGCCAGGAGAACCACCGCATGAGCAGTTACCCCGTCAAAGTCGGCATCGTCGGCCTCGGCCGCTGGGCCACCGTGCTGACGCGCGCCGCGAAGAAATCCGGCAAGATCAGCATAGTTGCCGGCTTCAGCCGCTCGCCAGAAAAACGCACCGCGTTTGCGCAGGAAACGGGCGTGCCCGCCGCGCCCGACATGCAAACGCTGCTCGCCGACCCTGAAATCAAGGGCGTCATCCTGACCGTGCCCAACGAGCAGCATCTGCCGGTGGCCGAGATGGTGGCCAAGGCGGGCAAGCACGTTTACACCGAGAAGCCGATCGCAAACACGCTGGCGGACGGCCTCAAAATTGCCGCGCTTGAAAAACAATACGGCGTCAGCGTCACGGTCGGCCACAGCGCGCGGCTGATGGCCGGCATCCGCATCATCCGGGAACGGATCGAGGCGGGCGAACTGGGCCGCGTCGCCTTCATTGAAGCGAATTTTTCGAACGAGCGCGCACTCGAACTCACGCCGCAGACGTGGCGCTGGTACAAGGACCGCGCCCCCGGCGGCCCGTTGTCGCAACTGGCGATCCACCAGTTCGACGTGCTGCATTATCTGGGCGGCGAGATCAGCGAGGTCACGGCTATGGCCTCCAAACTCTCGCCGGTCGGCGCCGAGGTCGACGACCAGTCGATGACGCTGATGAAATTCACCGACGGCAAAATCGGCTACGTGGGTTCGTGCTGGACCTCACCCGGCATTTTCGCCGTGCGCGTGTTCGGCTCCAAGGGACTCATGCATTATGAAATCGATTTCGGCACGTGGGACACGCCGGACAAACTGCACACGACTTCCACGCTCTACATCCAGCGCGGCAAGGACGGCTACGGCAAGCGCGAGGAAATCAAGCTGCCGCCGAGCGACATGTTCTGCGCCGAACTCGAAATGTTCGCCGAAAGCTGCGTGACCGGCAAAGTGCGCGAATTGTCGGCGCACAACGGCAACGTGGCCGTCGCGGTCGTTTACGCGGCGCTGCGCTCGATCGAGCACAACGGGCAGGCGGTGAAAATCGCCGATATCATCAATGAAACCAGGGCGAAAATCTGAATCGAGGAACAACCGCATGCTACCCACCCGCCACTTCATCGACCTCACGCAACCCGAGATCGCGCAGCAACTGAAGAAAAATCCGCTCGTCATACTGCCCGCCGGCAGCGTCGAGCAACACGGCCCGCATCTGCCGACCGGCACCGACATCTACGCGAGCCAGGTCATCGGCAACGCCGTCGCCGAGCGCATGGACGGCCTGCTCCTGCCGGCGACGCCATTCGGCGTGACGCCGATGCACATGCCGTTCGAAGGTACCATCACGCTGTCGACCGATACTTATATGCGGGTGGTGACCGAGACCTGCCAGTCCACGGCGCAGCACGGCGCGAAATACCTGCTGATCATCAACTGGCATGAAGGCAACATCCCGTCGCTGGCGATTGCCTCCGAGGCGCTGCACCGCGAGCACGGCATGACGGTGCTCACCGTGCAGGCGTGCTACGTCGCGGCGGAACTCTACGGCCACGACTGCGGCGGGCTGACGCACGGCGGCGAGATCGAAGCGCTCGCGGTGCTCGCGTACCGGCCCGACCTCGTGCATCTCGACCGTATTGATTACTCGTCGGATCATTCGCGCGGCCGCAAATGGGACAAGCTGCGCCGCACGCGCAGCTTTCAACCGGTGCTCACCGACATCCGCACCATCGCGGAAACCGGCTGGTACGGGGCGCCCGAGCACGCCACCGTTGCCAAAGGCATCAAGATGCTCAACGACATTGCGGGCGCGATTGCGAAGGAAGCGACCGATATTTTTCGCATGCTCGACGAAGCGCAGGGCGGCACCGCCGAAGTCAAACACCTGAAGATTGCCGGCTGACGGCAAGTTCTCACGCAGGCCCGCGTTTTACCGAGTATATTGACGGCGCGGCCGGGGACACCACCACGCAAGCTTGATGTCAGCCTGCCCGCGCACACTCCCACGAAGCGGTCATCGTGGTCAATCGAAGGAGATCACGATGGAACCAACCAAGTTATCCGAGGCCGGCAAGGGCGCGAAGTGGGACCTGCCCCGCTTCGGACGTTTGTTCATATTCATCATCAGCGCGGGTTTCCTGTGCCCGAACGTGTGGATTGAGGGCATGGACCTCAAGACCCTGCACGACAAGAACGACGCCGGCGTTCAGCGTTAAAAGCGGGCGCGCAACGCGCGCCCATCAGGCAGGGCGGACGGGCAATCTCACTTGAACGGGAGGCCGATAATCATTTTCGCGACCCACTGTTCGGAGGCGCCCGTCAAGCCGCGGCCGATACCGAAATTGACGTCGAATGCCTTCTTCTGGATATCGACGACGGCGTAGAGCATCTGGTCCTGCTGATTGAACGGCGGAATGTGATGAATGCCGCCCATGTCGGCGTAATGCTCGAAGCCGATCCGCACGCCTTCGCCGACTGTGCGCGCGACCTTGAGGGCCGGCTTGAATGACGGCTCGTGGCTGACGTTCCCCGACACCGCGACGCCGACAATCGGATTGAAACTGACCAGCCATTTGCCGCCGCGCCAGCCGATGATCGGCCGCAATTCAAAATTCGTGTTGGTTTCTGACACCCGTCTCGACGTGTTGCCGATTTCCATGTTCAGCCCCCAGAAAAATGCTCCGGCGGCGGGGGCGATGTATTTGACGCGCAGCTTGGCGCCATTGCCGTAGACATTCCCGTCGGGGGCGACTGCCGACAACAGGTAGAGTCCGGCGTCCCAGTTCTTGGCAAAGCCGTAGGAAAATTCCGGCGTCACCTGCAACACGTGGTGCGTCGGCAGCTGGCCCGCATAGGCCGGTGTCCGGAAACCATCGAGCACGTAATTGGCGTGAATCTCGAGGCCGAACTCACCCGGCTCGTTCACATCATCCGTATAAACCTGGACTTCGTCCGGCGCGGCCGCGACGTTCGCCGGCGCGGCGGAGATGAACGCAAGCAGTGCGGCGAGCAGTGCATACGCAAGCCTTGCGCCACGCGCGCTATGCGCGCTATGCGCGCGGTTTGCATTCATCGGTATCAGCCGGGCGGCCAGCGGAACTGGCGGCCGCCGAGTATGTGCAGGTGCAGGTGAAACACCGCCTGGCCGCCGTCCTTGCCGTTGTTGATGACCAGCCGGAATGCGCCATCGATTTTGAGTTCGCGCGTGATCTTGCCGGCCGCGAGCAGCAAATGGCCAAGCAGCGCCTGATCGGCGGCATCCGCGTTCGACAGCATATCGAGCGGCTTCTTGGGCACGAGCAGAATATGCACCGGCGCCTGGGGGTTCACATCCTTGAAGGCGAGGCACAACTCGTCTTCATACACGATGTCGGCGGGAATCTGCCGGTTGATGATTTTGCTGAAAAGGGTATCCGCCACCGGTTTACTCATTGCGCGCCCCGTCGCCTGGGTAGTGATTTATTTGCGGTCCTGGGCGAGGCTCGCCGCAGTCCATGCCACGACCGCGTCGATCAACTCGCCGCTGGCCGCCGTCAGCGCCCGCACCCCGCCTTCGGCGTTGGCGCCCGCGGCCGGTTTAACGACCGTAAAAGTCTTCTGCGCGTGGAGCGTGCGCCGCGTCACGTTAACGATGCTGGCGCGGGCCACGATCACCGCGCGGCTCGCGTCGGCGGAGTCGAACACCTGGCTGAAATCCTCAAGCTCGACGCGCAATGCATACTCGGCGCGCGCGCTGTCGGCAACACTTAAGATGCCGCCATCACTGGCCGCGGCAAGCTGGGCGCGCAACCGCTGTGTCAACAACGCCGCCGCCGGCGCCGCCCAGCGGCTGTTGGCATAGGTGAGCTGCCGCGCGGCGTCCTGATAGTTCAGGCGATAAACAATCGAATAGGATTCAAGCCAGCTTGGCGCGACAACGGCGTGAACCAATAGGCTCGCGCGTATCCGCGGCCCGCCGGCGGCGGATACGGGCAGCGCACCGAGGTCATAGGTTGCGGCCGCATCCCTCTTCTCAGGCCCCAGCGAGCACGCGCCCAGCGTCAGCGCCAGCAATACGGTAATGATATTTTTCATTTTGCCCCCCGCTGCGCCGCGAATCCGGGTTCGCCGGGCCCCGGCGGCATCGGGTTGCGGCCGAAGATAAGACTGGCCGGCTGGTCGTTGATCTCGTTCAGCAGTCGTTCGAGTCCGCGCGACGAGCGCTGCACATCGTCAAGCAGAACATTGAGCCGCGGCACCGACTCCGTCAGCATCGTTTCGGACAGCGCACTGGCGCTGATGCCCAATTGCTCGGCGCTTTTCGCGGCGCGCTCGAACGACTCGACGCGCTGGTTCAGGTTGGCGAGCAGCGTGTCCGCGCGCTTGAGCACGATGCCGGTGTCATTGACCAGTGCCGGCAATGCTTTCATGGCCGGCTCCATTGCCGCCGCCAGCGTCGTCGCGCGTGCCGCCGCCTGGTCGACATTATGCAGTGTGCTCATCAGTTGTTTCTGGTTATCGTCGCTTAACAGCCCGCTGACGCGCTTGGCCACATTGTTGAAATTCACAATCATCTCCTGCCCGGACGCGGTCACGCTGTCAAAAAATGCCTGCCTGACCTCGATGCGCGCCAGCTGATCGCCTTCGCCTTTGAGCGGACCGGGCTTCTTGCCGTCGTCGTCGAGCATGACATACGCCAGGCCGGTGACGCCTTGCGAGCCCAGCTGCGCGTATGTCCCCTCGCTTAACGGCGTGCCGGTCTGCACCAGAATCCTGACCAGAATCGCGCGCGGATCGAGCGGGTCAAACTTGATGTCCACCACCTTGCCGACCGTGACGCCGCGATAGCGCACCGGCGCCTGCGCGTTGAGTCCGGACACCGGGTAGCGCGAAACCAGCACGTATTCGTCGTTTTCGACGGCGTTGCCGCTGAACCATAGTGCGGCGGCAACCACCCCAATGCCGAGCAGCAAGGTGAACAACCCCGCCATCAGCGCATAAGCCCTGTTTTCCATGATTGATAGCCCCTTTTTAAACTGCAGCCTGACACGCTCAGGTCATCTCCACGATAGCCTTGACCGCCCTGACCGCTTCGAGCGCGCGCCGCCCGCGCTCGCCCATGAAAAAATTGCAGATGAAAGGATGCGTGTTGGCCACCACTTCGTCCAGCGTGCCGACAATTTCCAGCCGCTGATCACACAATACCGCGACCCGGTCCGAGAGCGCCACCAGCGTATCGAGGTCATGCGTCACCATCACCACCGTCAGTTGGAGTTCGCGGTGTAATTCCTTGATCAAAGTGACGAAGCTCTCGCTGCGATCCGGATCGAGGCCGGCCGTGGGCTCGTCGAGAAACAGCAGTTCCGGCTCGAGTGCCAACGCGCGCGCCAGCGCGATGCGCTTGACCATGCCGCCCGACAACTCGGCCGGCATCTTGCTTGCGTGGCGCGGCTCAATGCCGACCATGTCGAGTTTCATAATAACGAGATCGTGGATCAACTCGTCGTCAAGCGCGCGCAATTCACGCAGCGGCAGCGCAACGTTTTCGTACACCGTGAGCGCGCTGAAGAGCGCCCCCTCCTGGAACAACATGCCCCAACGGTCGCGCAGCTTCCGCAGCTGGCCCGCATCGCTGCCGTGCAACGAAATGCCAAATACGCGCACTTCCCCGCGCGACGGCATTTCGAGGCCGAGCATCTGGCGCAACATCGTCGTCTTGCCGCTGCCGGAGCCGCCCACCAGCGACATTATTTCACCGCGCCGCACGCACAAATCGATGTCGCGATGCACGACGTTGTCGCCGTACTGCGTCCACAGCCCTTTCACCTCGATGACGCAGTCCTCCATCAACTGATCCCCACGTCCTTGAACATGATCGCGAAAATTGCATCGACGATAATCACGACCGTGATCGAAGTCACCACCGAGTTGGTGGTGCCAATGCCGAGACTCTCGGTATTGGGCTCGATACGCAAGCCGAAGTGACACGCCACCAGCGCAATCATGAAGCCAAACACCACGCCCTTGCCAAGGCCCAGCCACAAGTTGGCGATCGGCACGGCGTCGGGCAGGCTCGACAGGAAATAGATATAGCCGATGCCGAGTTCGGCCTGCGCGGACACCATGCCGCCCATCAGCGCAATGGCATTGGTCCACAATACGATCAACGGCATCGACACCGCCAGCGCGAGCATTTTCGGCAATATCAGGCGCAGTGTCTGCGGTATGCCCATCACCGCCATTGCGTCGAGCTCCTGCGTGACGCGCATCACGCCGAGCTGGGCGGTAATCGACGACCCCGAACGGCCGGCGATCAGGATTGCCGCCAGGACCGGGCCGAGTTCGCGCACCACGCTGATGCCAAGGATATTGATGATAAACGCGTCGGCGCCGAATATTTTCAACTGCTGCGCCGACAGATAGCTCAACACGACGCCGACCAGGAAGCCGACCAAAGCCGTGATACCGAGCGCCTGCGTGCCGGTACGATAGATGTTGGAGGAAATCTCGCGCCACGGAATGAGTGCCGGCTGGCGCACGAGATAAACGGTATCCAGCACGACCTGTCCCAGCACCATGATCATGGTGGCGAGATGATCGAGCACCCGCAGCACTTTGCGTCCGACCGACTCGATTATCCATAGCGGGCCCCGCCGCACGGCTTGCGGCACCGGCTCGGCAGGTATATCGAGATGTTTGAAGATCGGCTCATGTTCGGGTTTCAGGGTCAGGTTGGCGACGCGCTGTCGGCCCCACGCGCGCCACAGCAACATGGCGCCCGCATGGTCAATCACCTCGACGCCCCGCAGATCCCACCGCGAGTTCTTGTCGGCCGCATATGCAGCCAGGCGCGGCATTAACTCGGTCAGCCGGCTTTCCAGGCCGCGCAGGTTCCACGCACCGCTCAGCACTAGGCAGCGCCCGCCGCCGCTAACCGTTGTTAACCGGACGTCAGGTTCTGCGGCCGGCTGGGACATGGAATCTGGCATAAGTGAGTGCTTATTTTTGCGTCGAAGAGAATGGGTTTCCCACTGTAGCTGACTGATTGAGAAACGTTTTTATCCTATCTGTCTGGACACAATAAGTCAAAAATTTGGATTGCGAGCGGTATTTTGTTGCGTCGCAATAAAAAAGTCTTGACTTGCCGTGTCCAACCTCTATAATTTGATTTGTGCGATGCAGCAATTAAATAAACAGCAGCAGCGGTCACGTGAAGTAAACAGATCATTTTTATAGTGTATTTTACAAGGAGACTCACATGTTCCAAGCCCCTGAACAATTCATGGCATTAAACAAAGCCAGTCTGGAAGCAGCAGTCCGCTTTGCGGGTATCGCTCTGGAAGGCGCCGAGCGCATGCTCGAACTGCAACTGAAAACCGCGAAAAGCGCGTTTGCCGACGGCGTGCAACAAGCCAAGGCGTTCACCGAAATCAAAGACGTGCAGGAACTTACCCAGCTGAAGAACACGCTTGCGCAACCGACCATCGAAAAAGCGACCAGCTACGTCAAGAGCGTTTATGACGTCGCCGCCGCCACCCAGTCGGAAATCAACAAGCTGGTCGAAGAGCAAGTCGCGGAATTTAACAAGCAAGTCGTGACGAGCCTCGACAAAGTCGTGAAATCGGCCCCGGCCGGTTCCGAAGTCGCGGTCGCCGCAGTCAAATCGGCGATCACGGCAGTCAACTCGGCCTATGACAACCTGTCCAAATCGGCCAAGCAATTTGCCGACATGACCCAGGCCAATGTCGAAGCCGCGACGACCCAGGCTGTGCACGCGACGAAGAAAAAAGCCGCTTAATTCCGGCTTAAGCAGCAAATAAAAAGCCCCGGGCGATTGCCCGGGGCTTTTTCATGTACGCAACTGAATCCTGTATCCCCTTCCCCCGAAGCGGGGGAAGGTAGGATGGGGGCAGCGAATCCTGCTTCTCAGGGCGCATCCGACCAGGTGAAGCCCAGTGCGATCACGCCGCTTTTGAGTTCCGCGATCGCCGCCGGTATGCGCTGTGCGTCGCCGCGCACGCCAAGCTCAATATAGCGGTCCGTTTCGCTCATGTGCGGCAGGCTGAAAACCTTAATTCCCGGAAATCGCGCGAGCGTCGCGTTCATCAGATCGATCAACTGGCTCTCCCCTGCCCCGCGCACGACAATCGCGCTTTCAGCCATGCGCCCGGTGGTGTGCCGATCCGCATACCAGTTATCGAGTACCCACGCCATCATCGGCCACGCCATCTGCGGAAACCCCGGCACGAAATGATGGTGCAGCAGACTGAAACCCGGGATGCGGTTGTAGGGGTTCGGAATGATACGGCTGCCGCGCGGAAACTCCCCCATCATGAGGCGCTGCGGCGTGATATCGGCGCCGAACCGGTCGCGAATCTCGATTTCGGCGTCGGGATGCAGGTGGAGTTGCACGCCCGCCGCCTCGGCCGCGCATTGCCGCGTGTGATCGTCCGGGGTGGCGCCGATCCCGCCGAAACTGAACACGACATCGTCAGACGCCAGCGTCCGCTTGAGCGTGGCGATAATCAGCGCGGGTTCGTCGGCCAGATACTGACACCACGCAAGCTCAAGACCGCGCTCGCCCAGGATCGCAATCACCTGCGCCATATGCTTGTCCTGGCGTTTGCCGGACATGATTTCGTCACCGATGATGATTGCGCCGAATTGCATTCGTTCTCCTAAAGCTGAAAAGCCTCGCCGCAAAGGACGCGAAGGACGCAAAGAAAATTATTGGACCAAACCGGAATAGCCAGCCAGATTTAAACACACCGCTGCCTGCATAGCGGCGTCGAAGAATTCGCCTCGTTCGTTTTACCTTGGCGTCCTTCGCGTCCTTCGCGTCCTTGGCGGCAAAGCTTTAACTGTGGATGTAGGACTCCAGCTGCTTGATCATAAACTGCTGCTCGGAGATCGTTTCTTTCACCAGGTCGCCGATCGACAGCACGCCGATCAGCTTGTCGTTCTCGATCACCGGCAAATGTCGAATGCGCTTGTCGGTCATCAATGCCATGCATTCGTCCACCGTATTTTTCGGTTGCACGCAGACCACGCGCTCGGTCATGATTTCCTTCACTGGCGTGTCGTGCGACGATTTACCCTGCAATATCACCTTGCGCGCGTAATCGCGCTCCGACAGGATGCCGGCGAGCCTGCCGTTTTCGACGACCAGCAACGCGCCGATGTCTTTTTCCGCCATCTGCCTGAGCGCCTCGAACACACGCGTATCGGGACTGATCGTACACAGCGCCTTGGTCTTCCCCTGCAAGAGCTGACTGACTGTTTTCATCGCACCCTCCATGGAATCCGCAACATGATGAAACGTTCGCCGTTTTTGTTTCCAGTGTAATCCAATCCCGCGCGGGCGCAAACGTTCCCGGTAGTTTCACGCTATCATTCCGCGCAAACACCTGCCCGCCTGTGCCGCGGCATAGCCGCGGCGCGTCATGCCATTGCCTAACGCCACCCTCCGGGAGTCCCTATGCTGCAAGCAACCAAAACTTTCCTCGCCGACCTGTGGGGGCTCGCCAGGCCGTACTGGTTCTCCGACGAGCGCTGGGCCGCGCGCGGACTGCTCGCGGTGATCGTGGCGCTCAATCTCGGGCTTGTCTACGTAAATGTCCAGCTTAACCAGTGGAACAACGATTTCTACAACACGCTGCAGAATATGGACAAGGAAGGCTTTTTTCACCAGTTGGCGAAATTCGGCGTGATCGCCGCCGCTTATATCGTCATCGCCGTCTACCAGCTGTATTTGAACCAGATGCTGCAGATCCGCTGGCGGCGCTGGCTGACCGGCCGTTACCTCGGCGACTGGATCGGCGAGCGCACCTACTACCGCCTGCAACTTACCGACCGCGGCACGGACAACCCCGACCAGCGGATTGCCGATGATCTCGCGGCGTTCTGCGACAAGACATTAAACCTGACGCTGGGTCTGATGTCGGCCGTGGTCACGCTGATTTCGTTCGTCTCGATTCTGTGGATGCTGTCGGGAACCCTGAGTTTTCCGTTGAACGGCAGCCAGATCGACATTCCGGGTTACATGGTATGGGTCGCCCTCGTGTACGCGATCGGCGGCACGGTGCTGGCACATCTCATCGGCAGGCCGCTGATCGGCTTGAACTTCAACCAGCAGAAATTCGAAGCCAACTTCCGTTTCTTGCTCGTCAGGTTTCGCGAAAACGCGGAATCCATCGCACTCTACGCCGGCGAAGCCGATGAAATACGCGGCCTCCAGCATCGCTTCGCCGACGTCGTGGCCAACTGGTGGGCGATCATGAAGCGCCAGAAATCGCTGACCTGGTTTCGCGCCGGCTACAACCAGATCGCGACCATCTTTCCGTTCGTCGTCGCCGCCCCGCGCTATTTCGCCGGCAGCATCCAGCTCGGTGGATTAATGCAGACCGCGTCCGCATTCGGCCAGGTACAGGACGCTCTTTCGTGGTTCGTCAATGCCTACACCCAGCTCGCGGAATGGAGGGCGACGGTCGACCGCCTGACCACGTTCCGCAACGCCACGCACCTCGCCCGGCGCGAAGCGCAAGCCAACGCGGGCGTGCGGACGGCGACGCATGACGACGGCAGTTATACGGCGAACAACGTTAACATCGATCTGCCCGGCGGGCAGTCCCTGCTCGCACCGTTCAGCCTTGAATTCAAGCCCGGTGTAAGCGTGCTTGTCACCGGCCCGTCCGGTTCGGGCAAGAGTACGCTGTTCCGCGCCTTCGCCGGCATTTGGCCGTTTGGCGGCGGCACCGTGTCGCGTCCGCAAAATGCGAGCGTGCTATTCCTACCGCAGAAACCGTACCTGACGATAGGCGCGCTGCGCGAACAGCTATGCTATCCCGCGGCCGGCGGGACTTACAGCGACGCCGAATTGCGCGCGGCGCTCATTGACTGCAAGCTCGATCATCTGGTCGGGCGCCTCGACGAAGTACAGCACTGGGCGCAATTACTGTCAGGCGGCGAGCAACAGCGCGTCGCGTTCGCGCGCGCGCTGCTGCACAAGCCGGACTGGCTCTTCATGGACGAAGCGACCTCCGCGCTCGACGAAGCGACCGAAGCGGCGCTCTATCATCTGCTCGGGGAACGGCTGCCGCACAGCACGAACATCAGCATCGGCCATCGCACAAATCTGCGGCAACTTCACCAGCGGCGCCTTGAAATCCGCAAGACGGGTGCTGCTCCGGGCGCAGTGGCCTGGGCAACCTGAAGTCAGGCCAGCTTGAATTCCACGCTGGGCTGCGCGAGCAGCGGCGCCAGAGCCGCCGCCTCGACCGGTTGACTGAAGTAATAACCCTGGATTTCATCGCAGTCCTGTTCGCGCAGAAAAGCATACTGCTCGGCGGTCTCCACGCCCTCCGCAACCACTTTGAGGCGCAAACTGTGCGCCATCGCGATGACCGCGCACGTGATTGCGACATCGTCTTTGTCCTCAGGGATGTCAATTATGAACGAGCGATCGATCTTCACACTGTCGATCGGAAACCGCTTGAGATAGCCGAGCGATGAATAGCCGGTGCCAAAATCGTCGATCGCCACGCGCACCCCGATGCCTTTCAATTGCCGCAATACGCCGGCCGCGCGGTCGGCGCTATGCATGACGGTGCTCTCGGTAATCTCCAGTTCGAGCGAACGGGGATCGAAGCCGGTCTCGCGCACGACGTTCATGATGGACAACACGAGGTCGTCGCGGTCGAACTGGCGCGCCGACAGGTTGACGGCGACGCTGATTGCCGGCAGGCCCTGATCGAGCCAGCCGCGGGCATCGCTGCAAGCCGTGCGCAACACCCATTCGCCGATTTGCACGATCAGGCCCATCTCTTCGGCCAGCGGGATGAACTGCGCGGGCGGCACCATGCCAAGCTCGGGGTGCTGCCAGCGCACCAGCGCCTCGACACCGGTAATGCGGCCGCTGCGCATATTGACCTTGGGCTGGTAATGCAACACGAATTCGTTTCTCTCCACCGCGTGCCGCAAGCTCGTTTCCAGCGCGAGCCGCTCGAAGGAGTGCAGGTTCATTTGCGCTGAATAAAACTGATAGTTGTTCTTGCCCCTTTCCTTGGCGCGATACATCGCGATGTCGGCGTTCTTGAGCAGCGCCTGCTGATCATTGCCATCCTCCGGATAAACGCTGATGCCGATGCTGGCGGTAACGTGGAATTCCTGGCCCGCGATCAGATACGGCTCCGCTATCGTCTCGAGCATTTTCTGGGCCACACCTGTCACCTGATTGGAATCGGTCAGGTCTTCGATCAACACCACGAATTCATCGCCGCCCTGACGGCCGACGGTATCGGCCTCGCGCAGTGATACCCGCAGCCGCTCCGCCAGTTGCTTCAACAACCGGTCTCCCGCATCGTGACCAAGCGTGTCATTGATTATTTTGAAACGGTCCAGATCAATGAACAGCACGGCTGCCATTTTGCCGTAACGGTGGGCGCGCGCCAGCGCCAGCGCCAGCCGCTGGTTGAACATTGCGCGGTTGGGCAGACCGGTCAGCGCGTCGTGATTGGCAAAGAACATGAGGCTGGATTCGGCCTCCTTGCGCGCGATGAACTGGCCGACCTGGCTGCCGATGGACGCCGCTATGCTGAGCAGGTCGTCGTCGCGCTGCCGCTCGTCACGCGCGAAAAACTCCATCACGCCATAAAATTTTCCGGCGATCAGAATGGGGAAGCCAAACCCGGATTTCAAGCCCGCCTGCAATGCGGCCCCGGTGCGCTCAAGCGAGGCGTCTTGCGCAATGTCCATGATCCATGCCGGCTTGGCTTCGCTCCACACGCGGCGCAGCAATCCGGCGTCCCGGTCGCCGCCGAGTGCCTGCCGGCGCTGACGATTGAACTCGGCAAACGCCGCGATCTCCGGCGTCTGCTCGTGCCACACGTCCTGGCAGTGCAAGCGCTGATCTTCGTGGAGCACCCAGCGCGCGCCATAGACCCAACCCGTGAATTCGCCGAACGCGCGCAAAATCTGCGGCATGGCATCGTCCACGGTGCGCGATTCGGCGAGCAAACGGGTTACGGTGTGTGCGAGTTGCTGCAACAATTCGCCGTGTTTGCGCCCGCTGATATCCGCAACGATCAGCACCATGCCATTGGCAACGCCACTCGCATCGTGCAATGGCGCCGCCGACAGGCTGACGGTTATCAACTTGCCGTCCTTGCGCCGACGTACCGCTTCGAGGTCGGCCAGTTGCTCGCCGCGCAAAATCATTGCGCGGATATGCGCGCCCTCGTTTTTCTTATCCGCGGGCACCGCCAGCATCTTCTGCCCGATTGCCTCCTGCTCGGTCCAGCCGAATATCCGCTCGGCAGCCCGGTTCCAGCGCTTGATCACACCGCCTTCGTCCTGCACGATGATGGCGAGCGGCGAGGCCGCCACCAGCGCCTCGAGGCGCGTCGTCGACTGTTGCAGGGCCTCCTCGACTTTTTTCTGCGCTTCGAGCTGGTCGCTCAACTGGCGGATGGCATCATCCGCGAGCCGGTTGGCCGCCGACAGGCGTTCGACCAGGTCGGCGTTTTCGAAGCGCATGCGCAGCGAGGTGACGTGCGTGTTGTGCACGATCGGGCATGCCGCCAGCATCACCACCAGAAAAGCCGTCAGGATCGCCGCGGTGTAGACGTGGATCGGGTCGCCGTGTGCCAACATCGCCGCAATCAGCGGCAGCAATGCCGGCAGCGTGAATCCGACAAACGCCGACTTCACCGGCGTCAGCACGATCAAGGCGCTCGCGACCATGCCAGCGACCATGAACACGATCAGCAACTGATAACCAAACTCGGCTGGCAGCAACAGCGCGCCGAGCGCCCCCCACAGGGCGCCCATCGCCGCGGCGCCGACAAAAAACCGGTTGGCCCAAAACCCGGCCTCATGCGCGCGTTCACGCAGGGTGTATTGGCGGTAAAGAATGAAGCGCACGACGGTAATGACGATGACCAGCGTGAACCAGCCGGCGAGCGGCGCGGCGGGCACGGAGTTCCATAACACGACGAGGGCGATCAGCGCGACGGCCAGAGTGCCGCCGAAAGCGGGACGCGACAGCCGGTAAAGCAGACGCACCTGCTCGGAGAAAACGGCGGCAGCTGTAGTGTCCGGGCCGCTACGGTGTGCCGGCTCAGCCGGACCGGAAATGGGCGTCATGGACGC
>JAYVME010000241.1:0-10371 GCA_043759115.1 Betaproteobacteria bacterium
ATGAGGGTAGCGCAGGCGACCCCGCCTGCACCGGCCTCAATGCAGGCGAGTCGCCTGCGCTACGCCCCGAAGGAAGTCCCCTTGGGGGACGATTGCATTGCCATGGAGATCACGTATCCCTCATTTTGAAACACGATCTTCGTAACGGGCAGGGTGTTCGACCAACACGCAGTCCGGCAGCCAGCCTATGGTATCAGCATGGTACGTGCGTCGCATGTCAGCGCGCCGGCGGCGTCATGCGCGGCGAAGCGGGACTATACACCGCGACAGTTTCATCCAGCGCCGGCAGAACGCTCGCTTCGACCACCGCCAAACCCCGGTACGGCGTCGAGCGATCGATGCCCTCGCATTTGAGCCAGGTGAAAGCAATACCGGCGATAGCGCCTTCAACGCGTTCACGATCGGCGACCAGCATAAGCGCGTTGTCCGCAACCTGCGGCGCGCGGTCCAGCCCCGAGAACAGATTGCGTTTGTAATAACGGCGGTCGATCAGCGCCAGCCACTCGCCCATGCCGCGCACGCTCAGGTAATACGGGTCTTTGAACACGTCCGCCGAGGTGACGCCGTAGATCGCGAGCGACGGCGGAGAACCCGGCGTAGCGGTCTTGAAGCGCTGCGCGGAGGAAACTCCCGGCACGGTCGCCATGATGCGCAGGTGTTCGAGATACCACGCGTCCCAGTCCGCGGCGCGTGTGTTGTCCGTGAGTCCGCTTTGGCTCATGAATATCATGCGCGCACATTCTCGGCGGCGTTGCGCCCCGCGATGCGCCCGGAGATAAACGCCCAGCCCAGATGATGGCCGTGACCTTCGAGCAGCAAACCGCCCTGGCCGGTCGAACCCGCCGCGTACAAGCCGGGAATCACGCTGCCGTCGGCACGCTCAACTTCAAGGTTGGTCGAGACCTTCAATCCGCCATCGGTGAACACGACGTAGCTTTTTACCGGACCGAGCGCGTAGTACGGTCCCTGCTCGAGCGCGGGCCGCGCTTCGCGCGCCGCGTTGTATTCGGCGAGTGAACGCGCGAGGCTTTCCGGCGCAACCCCCATGCTCGCCGCCAGTCCCGCAATCGTGTCGGACTGATGATAGATGTCGGCACGATTGCGCCGGTAATCGGCGAGGTATGCGTACGCAACACCAGGGGCCGTCGATACGAAATACGGCCAGCCGGAAAATTTTTCCGCGAGCTTTTGATCAAACACGATCCATGCTATGCGACCGGGCTGCTTCGCAACGTCGAGATTGGGTTTGCCGAGTTCGTCGGTAAAGCGCTGGCCGTTCTTGTTGATCAGCACCGCGCCCTCCTTGTAGAGGTCGGGCGAGGGCCCCAGCGCCGTGGTCAGAAAGCTCATCAGGAACGGACGCAATATCCACTGCGGCAGATGGCCCATCGCCCACGCTATCAGTTGCGCGATGATTTTCGTCGGCGGCAACTTCTGGATCAGGTTCGTCCGTGTCGGCGGTATGAAGCGCATGATGGGCCCACGCACGATGTCGCCATTGACGACTATCGCGCCGAGTTCGAGCGCCATCCGGTGACCGTCGCCGGTCGCGGTCGGATTCACCGCATCAACATCAACGACATCCGGCGATGCATAACGCGCCTTGATATCGCGCCCGTTGCTGTAATCGCCGGCGGCGAGCACCACGCCGCCCTTCGCGCGGAACTCATGCAGGGCGCCATCGGGCAGACGCGCCTCCACGCCCACCACGCGGCCGTTTTCGGTCAGCAGGCGTTGCGTCGCCGTGTTAAGACGGATATCCACGCCGAGCTTGCGGCAGTGTTTGGTCAGGTGATACGCAAACGATTTCGAATTCGGCACCACGTTATGCATGCGGTTGTAGCGGTGCGGCGGCTCCGGCATCGGCCCCACGAACACCACGCCGAGCGACATCAGCCAGTCGAGCATTTCGGTGGTGTGGTCGACGAGGATGCGGCGGAGCGCGAGATTGTCGCGCGGCGCCAGCGCGCCCGCGTGCAATGCGAGATCCTCGAAATGCTCATCGGCGGAATCCTTGATGCCGGCTTTTCTCTGATGCGGCGTATTGGTCGCGGTGACCGAGCCTACCGACCACGACGTCGAACCGCCGGTATGTGGATTTTTTTCGAGCAGTATCACGCGGCGTCCCAACCGTGCGACTTCGGACGCCGCGGCGAGCCCCGTGCCGCCGCCGCCGACGACGACAACGTCGGTTTGCGTTACTTCAGGCAATTACTTCTCCTTCGAACAAAAGGAAGCCCTGATTAAGAGCTTATCCGTAAATAATGATATACTGTTTTCCCATCGAGTTTTCATGGAAGGTACGGGGCGATGGGAAAGTCACGTTTGGCGTCATGGGAAGTCTCCGATGAGTTCTGGTCGCGGGTTGAGCCGTTGTTGCCGCCAATACCGGCAAGGAACAAGACGCAGCGATACGCGAGGGCGGCGGGAGCGGGTCGCAAGCGCAAAGATCCGCGTCTGGTATTCGCGGCGATCGTGTATGTTTTGCGCACGGGTTGTCAATGGAAAGCGTTGCCGGCGGAGCGTTTCGGTAGCGCCAGCGCGATCCACAAACGCTTTCTTGAATGGGCAGAGGCTGGGGTGTTCGCGCGACTCTGGCGGGCGGGTCTGGCCGAGTATGACGAGATGGAGGGCATCGCATGGCGATGGCAAAGCATCGACGGAACCATGGTCAAAGCACCGCTTGCTCAGGAATCTGTCGGACACAACCCGACGGATCGGGGGAAAAAATGGGAGCAAGCGAATGCTCCTGGTAGACGCACGTGGCGCCCCGCTGTCGATCATCGTGACCGGGGCTAATCGACACGACGTGACGCAGTTGGAAGCTACGCTGGATTCGATCGTCGTCGAGCGCCCTGAGGTCAGGCCGTATCACCCGCAGAACTTGTGCGCGGATGCGGGCTTTAGCGGCAAGCCTGCGCACGGGCAGATTGTGGAGCGCGACTATCTCCCGCACGTGCGTCCTCGCGGCGAAGAAAAGGTGCGCCGCAAAAATGGATACAAACCCCGGCGCTGGATTGTGGAGGTTGCGCATTCCTGGTTCAATCGTTTCCGAAAGCTCCTGGTTCGCTATGAAAAGACGCATCGTTCATACTTGGCTTTGAATATGCTCGCCGCCGCGATCATTTGCTTTCGGAAGGTGCCGGGCGAGATAAATATTATTTACGGATAAGCTCTAAGTCCGTTCGTGCTGATGTATAGAAGCACGGACAAAATACTTGCCGAAAGATTGCGTCTACCCTTTGATACCTCAGGGCGAACGATTGAGGGTTTATTCAGATCTTCCTTAATTCCACCGCGCCCGGCAAATCAAAAGGCGGGCAATCCCCCCTTTACGCCTCACGCCTCACGCCTCACGCCTCACCGCGACCGCGCTACGCGGAGCGCAGGTGCTTGACCGCGATCTTGTGCGAGTCCGGCTCGGAAAGTTTTCTCAGGAGACTGCCGCAATCCATGATCTTCGGATCGACGTTCATCGCGGCATAGGCCTGCCACGCGGAAGCCTGCACGGCGGAGTACACCGGCTTGCCGAGATCGCGCTCGAGCATGTCGAGCACTTCGAGCGCGCGCAGTTGTGTACACGCCACGAACACAGCCTCCGAATCCGGGGTCGTCATTGCCTTGACCTTGGCGTAAATCTCTTCCGGCAGAATCTTGGCGTGGTCGAACATATCAAGCATATCGAAAGTGCCAAGCTTCGCCACTTCGATGCCGTGCGCCTTGGCGAACTGCTTCAAACGTTCGTTGGTCACTTCCACGTACGGCGTCACCACGTCGACCTTCTTGTGCCCGCCCGCCAAGAGACACGCCACCATCGCGCCCGCCGTCGTAACCGTAGGCGCCTTGGTGATGGCGGTGAGCTGTTCGCAAATTTTCTTGTTCCACGCCGGGCCTTCGAAAAAGCTGCCGCTGGTGCAACCGTAGACGACGACGTCGGGCTCGACCATGCCGACTTCCGCGGCCGCGTGCTTGCTCGCGTTTTCCATGTTGCGCAATTCCTCCGGCGTGCCCTCGCGGCCGCCCGCGATACGCGCGGTGTGCACCGACACGCCTTCCGGCGCCATGCGCCAGAATTCCGTTTCCATCGTCGTATTGATAGCCGGCACCAGCAAACCGATTCTTCCACGCCATCCGTACATAAATTCCTCCTAAATGAAAACTTGTGAGGCGTGAAGCGTTAGGCGTGAGGCGGAAAGCCTAGACCCTTCGCACCTCTCGCCTCACGCCTCACGCCTCACGCCTCACGCTTCACGCCAGTTGAGTTTGTTTGCTCGGCGCCGCGAGGTCGCGCAACAGGTGGCCATAGCCTGGCACGCCTTCAATTCTGCCGATCGCGCGCAACGCTGCCCAGATACTCACCTGCGTAGTCGACAGCACCGGCTTGCCGAGTTCGCGCTCGAGACGCTCAATGACTTCCATCGTCTTCCAGTTGGTGCACGCAAGCACAACCGCCTCCGCATCGGGCCGGTCGATCTTGTGCGCAAAATCATAGGCGCTCGACGCATCAAGCCGGCCGACCACCAGATTGTCGACGAGGCCCAAGCCGTGCGCACTCAGCACGTTGAATCCGTTGACTTCCAGAAACGATTTCGCAATCGCGTTGACCTTGTCATCGTAAGCGGCCCCCAACACCACACGCGATACGCCAAGATGACGGAGCGCCTCGATCAGCGCGGTAGAAGTAGTCGTCGCACGTTTGCCCGACGCCGCCTCGATTTTCTTCGCCATCTCGCGGTCGTAACCGAGCCCCTTCAAGAAACTCGGTGCGGCGGCGCCCAGCACGATGATGTCCACGTCGGCCGTGGCCAGGTCGCGACTCCGCGCCTCGATATCACTCACCATGCTCGCAATCGATTCGGTCGCGATCTGCGCGAGATGCAGCCGCGCGACATGCAGCGTGACGTCTTTCGGCAACGCGCGATAGAACTCGGGTTCCACCGTGGTGTTGGAGGATGGGACTAACAAACCAATACGACTCAAGTGGATTCTCCGGAAACTGATGCGCAGTTGACTGCCGCCGGGACCGCGCGGCGCGCGAGGGTTCGTTACACGCGCCTATTTATAATCTGGCGGATTACGAGTGTCAAACCGGATTCGCGCGGGAGCAACCGCTCGATTCCGGCGTTACCGCAAACGTTCAAGTATTCCCCTTATCTTCCGCTTATGCGGTCGCCATCCGTCGACAGGCTTCAATTTTTTCTAACCCAGAATTGAAACATAGTGCGGAACGTCGCCGGATGGTCCGCTTCGAATAACTCCCAATTAGCCAGAGAGTCACACGCAATATCCTCGGGGAACCGATCTCTGTAAAGATGTTCTAGAGCGTCATTTGCCAGCGCAAATCCCAAAAACTGAAGGCCCAGCTGATCAAGGACCGTTCGTATTTTGGCGGGCGAATACAGGTGTTCCTCTACATGGAACAATAGGTCACGACAGGAACTCATGGTATAGAAGTCACCCCCCAGATCCCCTTCGAGCAGCAAATTAGCCCGCGAAGTCATGATTTCCTGTCGGCACTGCCGTATGCCTTCCGGAGCGGGCGCGTAACTACGTTCGTTGATCAATCGCCGCACGGCTGCGACATGCTGCCTAGCCCGATCGCTATACAGGCCAATTCTCATGTAGCCGCCTTGTCGCAGTAGACTCGTTAGAATGCGCCACCCATGCAATGGGTCGCTCATATGGTGCAACACGCCTACGGCTTCGATCAGGTCAAACTGCCTGCCTAGTGTGCGTAGCCCGGAAATATCCGCCTGCTGATACTCGACATTTGTGATACCCAACTCGGTAGTCACCCGTTGTGCGTAAGCAAGACTTGAAAGACTCAAGTCAACCGCGAGAATCCTCGCATTTCTAAACTGCCTGGCACTCTGGGTTGGATGACTACCCGTGCCACAACCCGCCACCAGTATTTCAGGCCGCTCCGCTGAATTATTGTGGATGACCTGGTGAGGAAACAAATCACGCAAGAAGTCAGTGACAGACTGCGCCTTTGCGGGAATGCTTTTTCTACGCCATCGCGGGTAGGGGTTCTCCTCGTATTGTTGCTGGACCGCCTTGGACACCTCATTGTCAATCCGGGTTAGCGATGTAATCTTTTCTCTTATGCGCGCTTCCTGGTTAGGCTCGGTGAGTTGCCGCTTGATTACTTCCCGGATTCCATTATCCGATTGCAATAGAGATTGAATTTTGCTGCCAAGGTTGAGCTTGTATAAAGCCTGATAGGCCGCCACTATCCCAAGCGAGATTACTGGAACAGGATCTTGACTTTCTACGGCACGCGCCATTCTGTCCGTCAGGACGGTGATCGCCTGCCGCTCTTCTTCCGATTCGGCCCAGACGTATTCATTGCCGAAGCATTGCAGGGCCAGGCCGCAGACAAACCGCTCCAGAATTTCAGGCGCAGGAACGCCCCAGGATCGGGTCACCCGGAATAGCAATACCCGCCTAAGGACGGTAAGGAGCCTTTCGAGGCAAGGATTCGTTATTATCGTCTCTTCGAGCACGGCAAGCAGCAAAGGCATCTCAAGGAGTCGCTGCAGTCTGCCGTTATCAAGGGCAATTTCCAGTTGCTGTGCGCAGGCGTCCAGAGTTTCCGTTAGACGCAAGAATTCCTGCGTGAGCGGATCGCGGACAATGTTGTCTACCGCAGCCGGCTGGGCATTTTGGGGGTCAAGGTTATCTTTTTTCAGAGCCCTCAGGACCAGCGGCTCATAACTCTTGTCCGGAATGTTCGTGTAACGCAAACATTCCGAAAAGCCCAGCCAACTCGCATCATGAGACGGGGCTATTTGCAGAGCTTTACCATAGCTGACAAGCGCTTCCGCATGGCGCCCGAGTTCTCTCAAAAGATTGCCAAGGCTACCGAGCGCGTCGACGAAATCCGGCTTCAATGCGAGCGCGCGGTCGTAATACGTCAAGGCCTCCGCATACCGTCCCAGCTCGCGCTGGATAATGCCGAGGTTGAGGAAGATTCCCGGTTCGCCAGGCTTTATGGTTAACGCCTTCTCGAGGCTCGCTTTAGCCTCTTGATATCGTTTTAGGTTCCGAAGCAGGTTGCCTCGATTGACTAAGGCGGGAATGTTTCGAGGATCGATCAGGAGCGCCGCCTCGTAACTGGATAGCGCTTCCTCCCCGCGTTTAAGGTCTCGCAAAATGTTTCCCCGATTGTAAAGTGCATCTACGTTCCCGGGGTTTATCACCAGGGCCTTATCAAACTTGTTCAGCGCTTCTTCGTTACGACCCATCTGCAGGAGCACATTCCCAAGATTCGAGTATGCTTCCGCAGACTGCGGATTGGCGTGCAGAGCGCGCTCAATGAACTCCAGCGCCATCTTAAGTCGTCCGCGCTGAGCTTCTAATACGCCCCAAAAGTGCAGCGCGTCAAAATGGTCGGGGGCCACCCTAAGGATTTCCTCATACAAATGAACCGCTTCGTCAAGGTGTCCACGCTGGTGAAATTCGAAGGCTGTACTTAGCATACCAGTAACACCATGGTTGGCCTGAATGCTGCCGGCGTTGGAATTCCGAGAAGCTCTCCGTCCCGATTTTCTCCCCATCTTTCGAGGCCTTTAGTTTAGATATCGCAAAGAATTTACCCAACCTTTGTTCATATAACGCCAGGCCCTGTTCCTTCTACGCGGCGGTGTCCACTAACGCCAGGTGGTCATATTGCGTCTGTGTTAATACCTATTCTCCACCCGTTGTCCGCAGGCTCCAAGTGCGGACACGGATGGGGCAAAACCTTCTCCTGGGACGCGCGAACTCGTCGTGCGAGTGTCCACTTTTGGCCGTCTGCTGCCCCGTGCGCCGTGGCCTACGCGTAATCAGAAAACATCGGGAACGGTGATAACACGCTCCGAACACGCAGTCCCGGCGCCCGTCTCCGCCCCATAATACAAATTCCCGTCGCCGGGAGCCGGACGCTACTTCTTTCTCGCCGCGGGGCGGGAAATCTTGTCGACCGCTTCAACCGCGGCATCGTAGATTTTGCGCGCGGCGGCTTCCTTCGCTTTCGCAGCGTCGAATTTTTTCTGCGCGGCGTCGGCCTGCCGCTTTAATTCATCGGCGCGTTTCTGCGCGGCCTTGTGGTCGGCATCGAGCTGGCGGTAATCCTGCTCGGCGCGCTTCGTCTCGTATTCCGCTTTCTGCAGTTCGCTGAACGCAGCACCCGCTTTGCGCTGGCCGCTTTGCAGTGCGTCGTCGGCCGGTGCCTGGGCCAGCGCAAGATTGGCAAACACCAAAACCATCAGCAGGGAATATCGCATGCGCCACCTCGTGAAAACTAAGGAACCCCTGATTAATCGTCATACCCGCGCAGGCGGGTATCCAGAAACATTTGAATCTCCTGGGTTCCCGCGTACGCGGGAACGACGAATTTTCAGATTTTCCCTAACTGAATACTACTCGAACTTGATGCCCTCTTCCTGCACGATCTTGCGGTGCAGTGCGAGCTGGTCGCGGATGAATTTTGCGAACAGATCGGGCGTATTGCTCGCCGGTTCGCCGCCGACGTTAAGTAAATGTTGCTTCGTATCCGCGGCGTTAACCGTCGCGACCACCGCCTGATTGAGCCGCGTGATGATCGCCAGCGGCGTGCCGGCCGGCGCGAGCAATCCGTACCAACCGGACGATTGGTAGGCGGGCAGGCCGGCCTCGGCCATGGTCGGCACCTCGGGCAGCGTCGGCGAGCGCGCAGCACCCCCGACCGCGAGCGGTTTGACTTTGCCTGCCTTGACCAGGGCCACCATGCTGCCCGGCATCGGGCCGAAATTGATGTGCGCCTCGCCGGCGGCGGTGGCCGTCAACGCCTGCGCGCCGCCCTTGTACGGAATATGCACCACGTATTTGGAAAGACCGGCGAGGCTCACGAACATGGCCACCGCGAAATGGCTGGTGGTGCCGCTGCCCGCCGAAGAATAATTGAGCGTGCCGGGTTTTGCTTTGGCGAGCGCGATGAGTTCCTTCACGTTGGCGGCCGGCACGGCGGGATTGATCACAAGAAGATTCTGCACGATCGCAAACAACGAGATCGGCGCGAAATCCTTGACCGGGTCGTAGGGCAGCTTGCGATAGATGAGGGGTGCGAACGAATGGGTAGAGACCGATCCGGCGAGCAAGGTGTAGCCGTCGGGCGCGGCGTGCGCCACGATGTCCCCGGCGATAGTGCCGCCCGCGCCGCCGCGATTGTCGATCACGATTTGCGCGCCCAGCGTTTCAGCGAGTTTCACAGCGACGATGCGCGCGATGGCGTCGGTCGCGCCGCCCGCCGGATTCGGTGTGACGAGCCGGATCGGGCGCACCGGATAGTCCTGCGCTGCCACGCCGCCTGCAATTAAACAGGTGGCGAGCAATGTTCGCGCAGCTTTATCCGCCTCACCCCTCACGCCTCACCCCTCACGCTTCATCAGGTTTCCAGCGGCAACCTGATCGTCTGGCCGGTCGCCGCCGCGCGCTCGATCGCAATCGTGGTTTCGAGTGTGATGCGTGCCTGCTCGGGCGTCGTATGCACGGTCGGGCTTCCCGTCACGAGATGATCGAGCCACGCGCGCGTCTCGTTGCCGAGCGGCCCCCAGAAGTCCCCGCACGCCCAGTCGCCCGCGGTATTGCTGCCGAGGAAAGCCATGTTGACGTTGTGATCCGGCACGTACGCGTGCGGAATGCCGCGCTCCGAGTACAGCAGGTGATCCATATGATCGTCGTCGATGATCATCGTGCCTTCGGAACCGAGAAGCTCAACGCGGTCCGACTGGCCGAGCGTCGGATAGCGCGCGGGCAGCGCGTAGCTCACGCCCAGATTGATCACCGCGCCGTCGGCCAGCGTGACGATGCCCCATGTTACGTCGTGCGCGTTGTAGCCGGCTTCCTTGAAAATGCCCATCTGCCCGCGCGCCACCACTTCCACCGGCGGATTGCCTTCGAGGAACCAGCACATCAGGTCGACGTAATAGGTCAGCACGTCCAGCACCGGCGTGGCATGTCGGGAGCGCTGCAGAATCGAAAAAGCCTGCGCGCGCGAATTGTAGACGCGCGCCGTGCCGCCGACGACGCGCCCGAGGCGCCCGTGCAGCATCTGCTCTTTCGCGCGCAGAAAACATTCCTTGAAGCGCCGGCTGTAGCCGATGCGCAGGCTTCCGCCAGTCTTGCGCCATGTCTCCAGTATGTCGTCGGCATCGGCGAGTGTGAGTGCTAACGGCTTTTCGACCAACACCGGCTTGCCCAGTTCGAGCGCCTTCTTCACGGGTGCCGCGTGTTCGCCTTCGGGCGTCGACACAAACACCGCCGTCACTTCGGGCCTCGATATCACTTCGTCATTGCTGCCCGAATGAAAGTCAGCGCCGGTTTGCTCGGCCAGCGCGCGGGCGCGCGCCG
>JAYVME010000242.1:0-4579 GCA_043759115.1 Betaproteobacteria bacterium
CGTAGCGGCGCGCGATTTTTGCGAATAGCGCAAAGTGTTCGCGCCACCGCGGGCGCTCCGCTATCGTCAAGACGCGACGAATGTCCGGGTTGGCGGCGAGTACGCCTTCGGTACCGGCGAATACCAGCACGTCGATCGCCGCATCCGGCCAAGCGCGTTTCAATGCGCGAAGCAGCGGTGTTGTCAACAAAACGTCGCCGATGCGGCGCGTAACGACCACCAGAATGCTGGGAGGCGGTTTCATGCGTAACGATCGACGCCGAGTTCGGCAAGCGTTCGCTGCGAACTCATTAAAGCGTCCAGATGGCGCTGGTTTTCAGCCAGGCGGCTGCGATCGTTTTCGGCGTGCCAGAGATGAAATACCGGCGCCGCGAACCGCGCGCTCTTATGTTTCACGCCGGCGTGCAGCAAGCGGATGACGAGATCGGAATCCTCGAGCCCCCAGCCGGAGTACGTTTCATCGAGGCCGTTTACGCGCATGAGGTCATCGCGCCACGCCGCGAGGTTGCAGGTCTTGACACCCTCCCAACGCTGGGGGGCAGACCTGCGGAACGCGCCGTCCGGCAACGTCACCAGCGGCAGCCAGCGATTGATGTCGCGTTTGGCCCACGCAATTAGCCAGGAACCGAGCGACCATTCCTGTAGCGGCAGCTTGTCGCGCAGAACGCGGTCGGTGAAGCCGGCGCTTAACAGCACACGGTTGCCGGCGACGAACCAGCCGCGTTCGGCCAACCGCCGGTGTTGCGCGACGAAATACTGCGCCGGCACGCAATCGCCATCGCTGAAGATAATGTAATCGGCGCGCGTCGCGGCGAGCGCGCGATTGCGGATCGCCGCCGCGCGAAACCCCTGATCCTCATGCCAGACATGGGTCAGGGGAAATTTTGCGCATGTTTTGAATTCATCGACGACCCGCTGCGTGTCGCCGGTCGATCCGTCATCGGCGACGAGCAGCTCGAACTCCGCATCGCGCTGGGCCCGATAGCCGGCCAGCGTCGCCGCCAGCGCGTCCGGACGGTTGTAGGTGGTGATGATGACAGCTGTTCGCATATGCAGGGACGGAGGACTAAGAGGACTAAGGACTGAGAGGAATGAGATCTCTTACCTCAGTCCTCAGTCCTCAGTCCTTAGTCCTTTTTTCAACAAGTAACCTAAGTTTCAGATAACGGTAATAGGCGCCCTCGGCGTTCGATACCGCGAGCATGAAACCTTCGCGCCCGTCGAGAAAACCGGCGCGCAGCACGTAAGTGCGGATAAACGTCCACGCGCCGTGCCACACTGCGCCGGCGAGGGTAGCCTTTTTGCCCCGCTCTAACATCATCATGGCGCCGGCGGTCGAGTAAGCGTTCATCTTGACTAGCGCATCGTCGAGATCGACAATCGCCGCATGCCGTAGGGGTTCGCGCAATGTGCCGGTCACGCCCTCGACCAGCAGCCGTTCGTGCACGAGATCGTCGGAAAAGCGCGCCGCGCCGCGTTTGATGAGGCGCGTCACGTGATCGGGCCACCAGCCCGAATGGCGCATGAACCGCCCGCAGTAACTCGACAGCCGCGGCATCTGGAATGCAGCGCTGCCCCCGGGGGCGGCAACCGTGCGCTGTATCTCGGCGCGCAATTCCGGCGTGATCCACTCGTCCGCATCGAGGGAGAGCACCCAGTCGCCGGTTGCGAGGTCCAGCGCGCGGTTTTTCTGTGCGCCGAAGCCGGGCCAGTCCACCGTCGTGTGCAATTTCGCGCCGCATTCCCGTGCGATGCGGGCCGTGTCGTCGCTGCTGTCGGAATCGAGCACTACGATTTCGTCCGCCCACGCGACCGACTCCAGGCAGCGGCGGATTGCGGCCTGCTCGTTCCTGGTGATGACAATTACGGAAAGCATCATTGCACCGCCCTGTCGTTTTTTGCAGTTTGCGATTTCAGCCCCGCGAACAGCACACCGGTGATCCATGCAAAAAACAGGCCCTCAACATGGTCCATCAACAGAGAATTCAACAGGCAGCCGGTTGCGATAGTGATGATCAATCCGCGCGCCAGATGAAGCTCGAACGCGGTAGGCAGGGCGGGAGCAAGCCGCCATATGCAGTAAAACAGGTAGAGCAGGGCGCTAAGGCCGATCACCCCGAGCTGTACAGCCACGTTAAGATATTCGTTATGCGGATTGACGGTCGGTTCCAGTGTGGTCCCCGCGACCTGGTCCGCGTAAGCCCGGGCAAATCCGCCGGTACCGACGCCGATGACCGGGTGGTCGCGGACGATCAGCAGACTGTTTTGAAAATAGCCGAGGCGCTGTCCCATGGATGACTGGGAATCTATCCCGGGTTGCCATGTATTCCACTCATCGAGCAGCAACGCGAGGCGGTTGTTGGCCGGGGCGAATCCGAGAATCAGCGCGGCGCCAATCGCGACGACGCCCGCCGTCGCCAGCAACGTGCCCGACCACCGCCACACGGAATATGCGAAATAGACCGCCAGCACCGCGAGTATCAGTTGCCCGGAGCGGCCCGGCACCATTAGCACAACGTTGATTGCCGCGAGCAACGCAAGGAGTGACCAGGCAACCCGACTTCCGCGGGTGCGGGCGCCGAGCGCGAAATGGGCGAACAGAAACGCGCCAAACGCCATCAGAATATTCTGGGTAAGGTACTTCTTGAACACCTCCGGCTTGGCCTGATCACCCAGCACCAGAATACCTTTGGAAAGCAGGCCGGCCCAGGTCAGGTAAGAGAGAACCAGCGTCAGCACGAGCGCGGCGGCGAATGCAAGCAATGCGCGCCGGCGGTCGCGTTCGCTCTGAAACAGTGTGACAAAGATCGGCACGAACGCCAGGTCGCGATACTTGTCGATCATATGCAACCCCGCAGCGCTGCCGCTGGTGTTCCACGCGAGGCCGATGATAAATAGGCCGAACAGCGCCAGCGCCGCCTGCGCGACGCCGTGATTGCCCAGCAATGCGAAGGTTGCGCGGTAGTCCAGCGACGCGAGCCACAGCGCGAGGATTGCCGCCAGCAGCACATTGTCGAGCGCAATCGATACCGGGATTGCGAAGCCGAGCGCTATCGCGCACGCGCGCGCCGCTTGCGCGGCCTGGCTGGAGAGGGTTAGAAGGCGCATAACAGTCGACGAAACCGCGCCATTCTACGGGATTCATACGTGCGCCGCGAATGCGCTGCGTAGCGCACTAGCGATTCAGATAATCGGGAACCCAGCGCGCGAGATCGCCGCGAACCTGGTCGTCGCTGCGCGTTTCGACACGGTTCAGCCAGTCCAGCAATTCCGCGAGCCACGCGCCGTTTACCTGACGGGCCTGGGCAATGCGCAACTTGGGATGTGGCGTCGGCAGCGAGTTCTCGCCGTCGGCGAGCAACTCTTCGTAGAGTTTCTCCCCGGGCCGCAGGCCCGTATAGACGATTCTGATCTCGTTCTCGGTGAAGCCGGAGAGCCGGATCAGGTCGCGCGCCAGCTCGGCGATCAGCACGGGCTCGCCCATTTCGAGCACGAAGATTTCTCCGCCATTGCCCATCAATCCGGCCTGCAGCACCAGCTGGGCCGCCTCCGGGATCGACATGAAGTAACGCCTGATGTCCGCGTGCGTTACCGTCACCGGTCCGCCCGCCGCGATTTGCTCGCGAAATTTCGGGATCACGCTGCCGGTGCTGCCGAGCACGTTGCCGAAACGCACCATCACGAAGCGGGCGCCCTCGGCCCGTTGCAGTGCCTGGCAAACCATTTCGGCGAGCCGTTTGCTGGCGCCCATCACGCTGGTCGGGTTGATCGCCTTATCGGTTGAGATCAGCACGAATTTTTCGACGCCGTGTTGCATGGCGGCGTCGGCGACGACATGGGTTCCCGCGACATTATTCAGCACCGCCTGCCATGCATTCTCGCATTCCATCAGCGGCACGTGCTTGTAGGCGGCGGCGTGAAATACCACGGACGGCCGGTGGGCCTGCATCACTTCCTCCACGCGCGCGCGGTGTTTGACGTCGCCAATCGCGCAGACCAGCGGGATGGCGGCAAAATCGCGGCGGAACTCCTGCTCCATTTGGTAGAGCGCGAATTCGCTGAGTTCGAATAACACGATTGCGCGCGGATGAAAGCGCGCAACCTGCCGGCACAATTCACTGCCGATCGAGCCGCCGGCGCCGGTGATCATGACGACGCGGTCGCGTATCCATTCATTGAGACCCGCCGTGTCGAGCACCACCGGATCGCGTCCCAGCAGGTCATCGAGTTCGACATGGCGGATTTGCGATACCGTGACTTTGCCGCTGACGAGATCGTCGTAGGACGGCACGGTCATCACCTTGAGTCCGGCGGCGGTGCAGATTTTAACGGCATGCCGCCGCGCGCCATGCGAGGCCGCCGGCATCGCGATGATCGCGTGCTGTATGTCCAGCCGCTTGCAGTGTGCGGGCAGATCGCCGATCGATCCCAGCACGCGGATGCCCTGCAGCTGCTTGCCAATCTTGGCCGCGTCATCGTCGAATACCGCGACAACGCGCCACTGCGCGCTACGCACCAGATCTTTGATCAAAGTTACCGCCGCGTCATCGGCGCCCACCACCGCAACGGGTTCTCGCGC
>JAYVME010000243.1:0-4572 GCA_043759115.1 Betaproteobacteria bacterium
GTACGATTGCGGCGGTCGATCGCGTGCTCCAGATAACCGACGACACCACGAAAATCATTCCCGGCCACGGACCGCTGTCGAACAAGACTGAACTCAAGGCCTATCGCGAAATGCTGGCCAAGGTTTCCGCGAAAATCTCGGCCATGGCGAAGGCGAAGAAAACGCTCGCGCAGGTGATCGCCGCCAAACCCACCAAGGAATACGACTACGCGTGGGGCAAAGGTTTCCTCAAACCCGAGCAGTTCGTCGAGATTGTCTACACCAGCGTCGCGAAAGGGAAATAGCGCTGCGCCGCCGCACGGGCGCCTAACTACGACGCCGTGCAGATCAAGACCATCAAGGTCGCGCAAAATATTTACATGCTCGAAGGACAAGGCGGCAGCATCGGCGTGTCGGTCGGCGACGACGGCGTGCTGCTGATGGGGCGGCCGTGACTACGATCTTCCGCCCGCCGAGTACCCGGGCGAAATCAAAATCACGTCCGAAACCAGCGAACTGGGTTAACGGCCGGCCCGTCGCGATTAATCCGCGTCCATCAGGGTTTTGCGGCCACGCCGCTCTGCGCTTCGGCTTCTGCAATTTCGGCGCGTATCTGGTCCATATCGAGCGCCTTCGCCTGCTCAATCACGCTGTCGATGCCCGCGGCCGGCATCGCACCCGGCTGCGCGAACAGCATTACTTTTTCGCGAAACAACATCACGTTCGGTATCGAGCGGATTTGAAAGTGACCGGCCAGTTCCTGCTGCTCTTCCGTATTGACTTTGCCGAACACGACATCCGGGAATTTCTCGGACGCGGCCTCGAACGCCGGCGCGAACGCCTTGCAAGGCCCGCACCACGATGCCCAAAAATCGAGGATCACCATGTTGTTTTTGGTGACGATATCCTCAAAGTTATCTTTGGTGATTTCAACAGTTGGCACAACTCTCTCCGATCATGAATTTCAAAAATTTTAACACGCGCGACAATCTTCAACAGCGGGATACTATTGAAAAAGGATGAAGGCGGAAGGATGAATAAGAACCCGGCTCGATCGCCGCGATTGCTTAACGAAATTTCATCCTTCATCCTTCTGCCTTCCCGCGTCAATGTAACTTGACGCGGGGTTCCGTCCGCCGCGTGATCATGCGCGCGAGGGTTTCGAAGAAGACGCGCGCAAAACCGTGCAGCGCGTAGAGATGCAGCTTGTAGAGCGAGATGTACATCATGCGCGCGAAGTAGCCCTCGATGAAAAGCGCGCCGCCGATGAGCTTGCCCATCAGGCTGCCGACCGTGCTGTACTGGCCGAGCGAAACCAACGAACCGAAATCGCGGTACGTCCACGGCCGCGGCGGCTCGCCGCGCAGGCGGCGCTGCAACGTGCCGACCAGGTGTGACGCCTGCTGGTGCGCGGCCTGCGCGGTCGGCGGCACCGGGCGTGGACGCGCCGGCCACGGGCATTCGGCGCAATCGCCGAACGCAAAGATATCCGCATCGCGTGTGGTCTCCAGCGTTTGTTTCACCACCAACTGATTCAAACGGTTGGTTTCGAGCCCGCCGATGTCCTTCAGAAAATCCGGCGCCTTGATACCCGCCGCCCACACGACAAGCTCCGCGGGCACCTGCCTGCCGCTCGCAGTGCGCACGCCGGTAGCGGTCACTTCTATTACGCGCTCATTGGTAAATACCTGCACGTTGAGCGCCCGCAACAGCTTTTCCGTCGCCTCGGACAAACGCTCGGGGAGCACGGGCAGGATGCGCGGCGCGGCTTCAATAATGCTGAATCTGACGTCGCTCTCCGGATTGATACGGTCGAGCCCGTAAGCGAGCAATTCGCGTGTCGTCTTGTGCAACTCCGCGGCGAGTTCGACCCCGGTGGCGCCCGCCCCGATGATCGCGACCTGCAGTTGCTCGGGGCGCAACGGCTCGCGCTGGGCGTTGGCACGAAGGCATGCGTTCAAGAGCCGCTGATGGAAACGCTCGGCATCGCGCGGCGTATCGAGCGAGAGCGCGAATTCGCGCGCGCCCGGTGTACCGAAATCGTTAGTGTGGCTGCCGACCGCGATCACCAGCGTGTCGTACGGAATTGCGCGGCGTGGAATAATTTCAGTGCCGCTCTCGTCCGCCCACGGCCCCACCGCCACCTCGCGGCGCGCGCGGTCGAGCCCCTCCATCTCGCCCAACTGAAATCGGAAATGATGCCAGCGCGCCTGCGCGAGGTAATCGAGCTGGTGCTGGTCGGGATCCATGCTGCCGGCGGCGACCTCGTGCAGCAGCGGTTTCCATAAATGCGTGCGCATGCGGTCGACGAGCGTGATCAACGCGCGCTGCCGGCGGCCGACGGTATCGCCGAGTTGCGTCGCGAGCTCAAGCCCGCCGGCGCCACCGCCGATGACTACTATGTGATGCGGTTTAGCTGACATTGTCAGCCGAAGGATGAAGGCGGAAGGATGAAGGATGAACGAAAACCCTGCATTCGATCACCTGCTTTTCTTCGCCGATTTTACTACTGTGACGAATATGGAAATTAATTCTTCCGTTTCATTCATGAGCTTCGGTAAATCAGCGCCAGAACCGGTCTTCGATTCGGCGAGCAATTCCAGCCAGTAAGCGGTTTCATCGAGTTCCTGCAATGCACCCTCTATCTTGCTAATGAAGTCCGCAGTGGATTTCCCGCGATTTGCCTCGCGATACTGCGCGCCCACCGAGGTGCCAGAGCGCAACAATTGTCGTCCCAATACCTGTGCAACCGTCGTTTTTGGGAGTGCCGAGTACAGCCTGATAATGCGTAGCGCGAACGACTTCGTTCGTGCTATCAGGTCTCGGTTCCTTTCATCCTTCATCCTTCATCCTTCATCCTTCCGCCTTCATCCTTGGCAGTCAGCCTACCTGACTGCCCGCCGTCTGCTGCAACAACTTTAACATCGCCGCCGCCTTGTCGAAAGTTTCCTGATACTCATCCTCAAGCCGCGAGTCGGCGACGATACCGCCGCCCGCCCAGAAGCTGATCGTGCCGCGCGCATAGACCAGCGTGCGGATCGCGATGTTGAGATCCATGTTGCCGTCGCCGCCGATATAGCCGATGGCGCCGCAGTAGACGCCGCGCCGGTGCGGCTCGAGTTCTTCGATGATTTGCATGGCGCGCAATTTAGGCGCGCCGGTGATCGAGCCGCCGGGAAAGCAGCCGCGCAAGAGGTCAAGCGCATCGCGGCCGTGGCGCAGGGTGCCGGTGACCGTGCTGACGAGATGATGCACGGTGGCGAAGCTTTCGACTTCAAAGAGCTTCGGCACCCGCACCGACCCCGGCTCGCAGTTCTTCGACAGATCGTTCCGCAGCAAATCGACAATCATGACATTTTCAGCGCGATCTTTTTCGCTCGCCTTCAATTCGGTCGCAAGTTCGGCGTCGACGCGCGGGTGGCCGGCGCGCGGGCGCGTGCCCTTGATCGGCCGCGTTTCGACCAGCCGTCGATTGAGCCGCAGGAAACGCTCGGGAGATGCGGACAGGACCTGGCCGTGCGGCGTGTTCAGGTAGGCGGCATACGGCGCCGGATTGATGATGCGCAGCGCCTGATAAGCAAGCCACGGATCGCCGGCCGCGGGTGCCGCGAAGCGCTGCGCAAGATTGATCTGGTAGCAGTCGCCGGCGTCAATATAATCGCGCACGCGCGTGAAAGCCGCCGCGTACGCGTCGCGTGTCAGATTCGATGCCAGCGGCGCCGTGATGCGAAACGGCACGCGCGCGCGCTCCGCCGGTTGCGCGCTGAAACGCGCCACCAGTTCGTCCCAGCGCGCGTGCGTGTCAACACTTCGTCCCTGCCCCGCGAGCCAGCTGCGTTTGTCGAGATGATCGACGACCACCGCCCAGTCGTAGATGCCGACCGCCATCTCGGGCATTTTCTCGGTGTCGCCGGCCAGCACGGGCAGGCGCTCGAAACGGCGCCCGAGATCATATGAAAAGTAACCGAGCGCGCCGCCGGTGAACGGCAGGTCGCACGCGGTTGCGGAGTCGATATCGAGATGACAGCGCAGCAGCGTGAGCGGATCTTCGCGCGAAAGCTCGATGGCATCGCTGCGGATTTCGGTCAGCTTGCCGTGCGTCACCAGCGTGGTGTGCGGTTCGGCCGCGATGATGTCGTAACGCGACTGCGTGAGATGATGGCCGCCGCTGTCGAGAAACACCGCCCACGGTTGATCGGCGACGGTCTCGAACAGCGCTGCGCTGTCGGCACGATAGGGAATTTCGGTGCGCAGTAGCATAGAGCGCTCATTGTGCCCGAAGCTTGACTGCGCTGTCACCCGCCCCCGCAGCGGCAACAACTCCTGCAGCGGGTTAGTTTGCTCGTGACAACGGCAGTCAAACCGTTACAACAGGCATCCCGAGCGATTTGGCGCTCTTGATCATCGCCGCGTCGAGACAGAAAATACCCCGTGCGTTCAAACTTTCGGCGATGGCAAGGTGTAGTGCGTCGCCCGCCTTCAGCTTCAACGCGCCATCACCCGCCATTTCGGCGGCACGCCGGAATTCCTCCCGCCCGGGAACGGCCACCGTGCAATGTTTGCGCGCGAACTCATGGACCCGCGCGGTGGCCT
>JAYVME010000244.1:0-4567 GCA_043759115.1 Betaproteobacteria bacterium
TTGCGTTTGAGCGAACAAATGGGACGATTTGGGGCAGTCAAGTGGCAATGCTTCGTTATCTTAATGGCTTGGCACAGGGCTGCGGTGTGTCTGATGTTCGACCGTTCTATGATGCCGCGAAGGCCGAATATCCGGCGTGGTACGAGAACTATTCGTTTGAACAGTGGCTCGAATTTTTATGTGGGTCAATCCTCATTGTACGGGATCACGATCACATCCAGATTTCCGTGCGCGGTCGCGAGTATTTAAAGTATTTGATCACGCTGGGACGGCAAGCGCCGTTTTATGGGTAAGCGAAACGTCCTAACCATGAATTGCGAAAGACCGCGCAACTTGCTTGACCGCAGTTTTCTAAATTAAACGCGCAACCAATCCGGGTCGGACCAGCGCAACACTCGGATTTGGCGAAACAAAGCTTCGTATTCCGCGCCAATTTAATGCTTAAAGAGCGCTTTTCGACGGCAAAACACACACATTAACGAGAAACGTAAAGGGCCAGCGTACCTTTTCCGCAAACGGAAATCGCTGGCATCCGTGTGCGCGCCAAAATTCTGTGATCCAGCCTGTTTGCGCGGGAGAAGCTAAACTTCGCGTTTTCGCAAACAAAAATTGGGGTCTTGCCTTTTGCCCACCCGTCGTTCTGCAATCGCCGCTTTTGCTGAACTCGCCGTCGAGCATTCCTGATTCACCGTTCGTTCGGTAACTCCCGTTTCTTGCCGATCGACACTTGCTTCGCCAAGGGTTGCTGCGTCAAGGACGGGAAGACTACGCGATTCGGTTGACCGCTTCGGCAGTGGTAATGATCGGGATGCGATGAAAGGCTTTGAGGTTGAGCAGATGCACGTCGCCGGAAGCGGTCAAATCGGCTTGCATGCGCCCACCGGCGCGGCGGCCGGCCGCGTTTAAACGTCGGCCTTATCGCAACCAGTTTTGGGTCGTTAATCCGGGGATGCGCAGGAAGTGCCGTAGATTGTCGGTAATACAAACGGCACCTGCCGTGATCGCTTGGGCGGCTATGAGCGGATCCATGCGTCCGATCTCCTGGCCGGTCTGCTCAAGGTAGCGTCGAACCGCGAAGGCCCGTCGGGCTGCCGCTTCATCGAACGCAAGTACACGCGTACGTCGCAAAAACGCTTCGAACCACAGATTCTTCGCTCTGGGCGTGCGCGGCCGGGCAAGGCCCACCCAAACTTCCACCGCAGTTAGCGCGGAGATATACAGCGAGCCGCGCGGGGCGGAGGCGATGCGATCTTCGATGTGACCATGGCCTTCCTCCTGATTGAGCACCGAAGCGATGATGCAGGTGTCAAGCAGAAACTTCACTTCTTGAAGATGCGATCTGAAATTCGCGGACCGAATTTCCACGGTCCAAGCTTTTGCATTTCCTTCAGCACGCGTAGCACATCACGCCCGTAAGCCGTCGATTTCGGCGCCAGCGCCGCATCGTCGTTGGCGGCCCGGCGCACTTTGGGGCGCTTAGCTGTAGTGGTTGTCATAGTGGTTGTCGCAGGCAAAATTCTCGCAGCAATTGTACACCATCAAAACGGTCAGTGTCCGTCGGTATTCTGGCGATCTCGATTGTGGCATATGTCGAATGTAAACATTTCATCCGTAAACACGGCCGCCATTTAAAGACTGCAATTGATTCTGCCTGACTTGTGGGAAAAATTGGGGTCTTGCCTTTTGCCCACCCGTCGTTCTGCAATCGCCGTTTTTGCTGAACCCGCTGTCGAGCATTCCTGATTCGCCGTTCGTTCGGTAACTCCCGTTTCTCGCCGATCGACACTTGCTTCGCCGAGGGTTGCTGCGTCAAGGACGGGAAGACTGCGCGATTCGGTTGACCGCTTCGGCAGGGGTGACAATCGGGATGCCGCGGAATGTCTCGAGCGAGAGCAGATCATGATCGCCGGAGACGATAAGCTCCGCGCATTGCCTGTGAGTGCACAGGCCAGCACGTGATCATTATCAGGGTCGGTGAGTACAATAGGCGGCACAGTCTCCGGTTGCACCACAATCGCGACATTCAGATACCGGGCAAGCAGTTCTTCAAGCGTCAGGCCGCTGCGCTCAATTCGTGGCATGAGCTTCGGTGTTCTTAAGATTCTCGTGAGTTAAGCGATTCGCACCGGGCTTGTATAAAGCGTCACCTGGCCGTTTGCAGCAGCTTCAAGCAAACGTCCCGAATTCCCGAGCCACAGCAGTCCGGATACCACCACATTGGTATCAGCGACCAGCCTCACCGGCGGCCCTTCGTGCAGTGCGCACGGCTTTGACCTCTGCGGCGATCTCTTTTTCCGTCAACGGCGGCACATTCGCCGCGCGCAGCCGCTGCATCGCGTCGAGCAGTTTCTTGCCCGCTTGACGTCTAACCGCTTCCTCGATCAACCGCTCCACCGCTTGCTCGGTGAGCAAGCCGGCGCGTTGCGCCTCCTGCGCCAACTCGTCGGGCAGATTCAGTTTCAATTCCAAGGTAGTCATATCGCGCTTCCTAAGAGGACCATAGCGACGATTCTACTCGCTGTTGTGCAAGAGCGCTAAAAGCCAGCTCACGCAGCAGGACATCCGCAATTCGTCCAATACGCTGACGCAGTCGATCTTCAACACCGGCGGCTCGAACGGCTACGACCGCCTGGGCAACGTCAACCAATACCAGCGTCAATCGCTTTTTCGTGTGTCGCACCTTGCGGAAGTAAATAATTTCTCATCCAGCAGCGGTCTTTTTGCCCATCCCCCGTCGGGCCTGTAGTATTCTCTGCGTATTTTTCGGTGATTGTCCTTATGCAAATGATGATTCGCGCGGCCGCGGCCGGCACGCTGGCGACGATGCTCGCCGCCACCGCGTTCGCGCAGACGTGGCCGGTGAAGACGGTGCGTATCATCGTCCCGTTCGCGCCCGGCGGTACGTCGGACACACTGGGACGCATCGTCGCATTCAAGCTCAGCGAAAGCCTCGGCCAGTCTTTCATCATCGACAACCGTGCCGGCGCCGGCGGCGTGACCGGCTCGGATCTGGTCGCGAAGAGCGCGCCGGACGGTTACACGCTGGTCGTATCCGGCATCGCCTCGCACGTAGTGGCGCCGGCACTGTCGTCGAAGTTTCCATTCGATCCGCTCAAGGATTTCAGTCACATCGCGCTGTTCGGCGGGCCGCCCTCGGTGTTTGCGGTCCATCCATCGGTGCCGGCGAAAACCCTCAAGGAGTTCATCGCGCTCGCCAAGGCGGCGCCCGGCGCGATGAGTTACGGTTCGCCCGGCAACGGTACGCTGGGGCACCTGATCGCTGAAGTGTTCAAGCAAGCGGCCGGCATCAGCATCGCGCACGTCCCGTACAAGGGCGCGAGCGGCGCGGTGACCGACCTCATTGCGGGCCACATCGAAATCGTCTCGACCACGCTGACCACCGCGGGCGCGCAGATCCGCGCCGGCAGGGCGCGCGCGCTCGCCATCAGTTCGGCGGCACGGCTGCCCGAATACCCCGCTGTGCCGACGTTTCGCGAACTCGGTTATCCCGGGCTGGTTGCCAATATATGGTTTTCGCTGTCCGGCCCGGCCGGCATGCCCGCCGAGATCGTGAACAAGTTGAACGCCGAAGTGCGGCGCATACTGCAATTACCCGACGTGCGCGAGCGGTTGCGCCTCGAAGGCATCGAGCCCGGCACGCTCGACGCACCAGCGTTCACCCATTTCGTCGCTGCTGAAATCGTGCGCTGGGCGCCGGTGGCGCGTGCATCCGGGGCGCGCGTCGATTAAAATTCATTAACGCCTTCGAGAGTCATCTGAATGGTCACGCTGGAACAAAACGACATCCTCACGCGCACCGGTTCCGGCACCCTGATGGGAGACCTGTTCCGGCGCTACTGGTTACCCGCGCTGCACGCTTACGAGTTGTCCGCGCCCGACTGTGCGCCAGTGCGGGTGAAACTGCTCGGCGAGCCGCTGATTGCGTTTCGCGATTCGCAAAACCGCCTCGGCCTGATCGACGAGTTCTGCGCGCATCGCGGCGTGTCGCTGTGGTTCGGCCGCAACGAGGAGTGCGGCCTGCGCTGCCCCTATCACGGCTGGAAGTACGATCGCACCGGCCAGTGCATGGAGGTGCCGTCGGAGCCGGCCGAAAGCGGCTTCTGCAAGAAGGTCGCGCTCAAGTCATATCCGTGCGTCGAGAAGGGCGGGATCGTCTGGACCTACATGGGCCCCGCCGACAAGATGCCGCCGGAGCCGGCGTGGGAGTTCGCCGGGGTGCCCGAGAGCCAGCGCATCTCCAACAAGCGCCTCTCCGAGTGCAACTGGATGCAGGCGCTGGAAGGCGGCATCGATTCCAGCCACGTCTCCTTCCTGCATCGCGGCGACCTGTCGTCCGACCCGCTGTTCAAGGGCGCCAACCGCGCCAACAACTACAATATGACCGATATGAAGCCGGTGTTCGAGGTCGTCGAGCATCCCGGCGGGCTCTATGTCGGTGCGCGCCGCAACGCGGAGAACGACCAGTATTACTGGCGCGTCACGCAGTGGGTGTTCCCGAACTTCACGATGGTGCCGCCGCGCGCCGACCATCCCCTGCACGGCCACT
>JAYVME010000245.1:0-4542 GCA_043759115.1 Betaproteobacteria bacterium
CCGACCTCATCATCGACGCGGTCGGCTGGAAGACCGGGGTTGCCGACGCGATCATCTGCGGCGACGATGTCGCGCTGGGCCGCCCCGCCCCTTTCCTCATCTTCCGGTCCATGGAACAGACCGGCGTCACCAGCGTGCATCGGGTGATGTGCGTCGGCGACACCGTGCTCGACCTGCAAGCGGGCCACAACGCCGGTGCGCGCCATGTCGTCGGCGTGCTGTCGGGCGCGCACCGAAAAGAGCAACTGGAAAAAGAACCGCACACCCATCTCATCGCGAGCGTCGCCGCGCTCGCATCCATCGCGTTTTAAAGTCCAGGAGGCCGCCGGCCGGCCGGAATCCGGACGCAGTTCGGGCTTTGTAAGCCTGGCGTAAGGCTGGTGCGCGATCATGTCAATAGGCGCAGCGGGCAATCGAACAAGCTGCGATCGATGGCCAGTTGGCCGACCAAGGAGATTCTGATGACCCGATTTATTGCAGGCATTTACCCTTTGCTCGTGGTTTTTTCCGCGTATGCTGCGGACGTAAAAGACGAGCCTATTCCGGAAACAATGAACGTGATTGGCATCACGGTTTTCTTTGTCCTCTTCATCGGCATGTGCGTCGGATTTTTCGCGTGGATGTGGTGGAAGAACAAGCAAGACAACGAAGGCACAGAAAAGTAACCGGAATTCGGGCGGCGATTCGGCACGCAGCCCGTTACTTCATGCGGTAACGCGCCACCGCCTCTTTGTTCCACGCCAGTCCATTGCCCGGCCGCGCGGGTATCACGGCGTTGCCGTCGACCATGTTGAGCGGCTCGTCGACAATCGCATCGGCCCAGTCGACGTATTCGAGCCAGTGCGCGGTGGGGGTCACCGCCAGCAGATGCGCGCTCACTTCCGGAAACAGGTGCGATGACATCGGGATTTTTCGCGCAGAAGCGAGCGCCGCCGCGTTTCTCCATCCAGTCACGCCGCCGATGCGCTCGAGATCCGGCATCACGTAATCGCACGCCTGCATCTCCAGCGCCTCCGTCATCGCGCGCGGCTCGGAGAAATTCTCGCCGATCTGGATAGGTGTTGCGAGTTCGCGCGCGAGCGTGGCGCAGCCGCGATAATCGTCGTGGCGTATCGGTTCTTCTATCCACGAGACGCCCGCGCCGTCGAGCGCGCGCCCGCGCCGCAGCGCTTCCTCGACCGTCAGCGCCTGGTTGAAATCAACCATGATCTCGATGCCGGCGGGCACGCGTTGCCTGACCGCGTGCAACGCCGCCATGTCTTCTTCCAGCGTCGGATATCCCAAGCGCAATTTCATCGCGCGAAATCCGCCGGCAAGTAATTTTTCCGCTTCGTCGGCGAGCGCCGCAACCGGCATCAGGCCGAGACCGCAACTGTTATAGGCCGGAATCGGCCGCGGCGCGCCGCCGAGGTACGTCGCCAGCGGCAGGTTGGCCGCAATCGCCAGTGCATCCCAGCACGCGGTGTCGAACGCCGCCATCGCCATGCGCACGATGCCCTGCACGCCGATCAACCTGAAGCGCTTCGACAGCGACGCCCACATCGCGACCGGCGCGATGCGCTCTCCTCTCACGGCCTCCTCGACCGCGCCGAGCAGGCTGACGATCGCGGGCGCCGCGGCGCGCACATAGCAAAATAGCCAGGTGCGGCCGGTGACGCCCTCTTCCGTCTCGACATCGACCAGCAGCAACGGCGCCACGCGGATCGCCGCGGCACTCGTGCCGAGCACGTAGCGCATCGGCACCTCGACCGCCACCGCGCGGATCGCGCGTACGGTGAGAGCTGGATCTTTCATGCAACGGGCGGGCGACCGTCGGCGTACAGCGCGAGCATGTCCCACACCGCGCGGTTCGCGGGTGTCGCCACGCCGACCGCGGCGCCGAGCGTCACCACGCCACCCGCGAGCCATTCGACTTCGAGCGGGTTGCCGCGCTCGAGATCGTGATGCATCGACGAGGTCATGGTGGCCGGCACGCTATCGGCGAACGCGAGACGATCGTCCGCAAAATCCGGCGGCAACTTTACCCCGTGCGCGCGGCCGACCGCGACGACCTCCCTGAAAAGCTCGTGCAGGAAAGCGCGCGTGCGCGGATGGCCGCGGATCGGACCTATCGTCGTGCGCATCGTCGTCGTCGTGCCCGACAACCCGACCAGAAAAGTGTATTTTTCCCACAGCGTGCGGCGTATGTCGTCGGACAGCTCGGCTTTGATCCCGGCGCGCAGCAGTGCTGCGAGCAACGCATCCGCGCGCGCAGACCGCTTGCCGTCATATTCCCCGAACACGATCCGCTGCATTGCTCCCACTTGCAGGATGACGCCGGGCCGCGCGACGTGGGTTGCGACGTAGGCGACACCGCCCATGACCTGCGCCGCCGGAAAATGCCTGCGCAGAATGTCGTCCTTGACGACGCCGTTCTGCAGCGACAGCACGGCGGTATGCGCACCCACGATCGGTTTCACCGCGAGCGCGGCCGCTTCAGTGTCCTTCAACTTGACCGCGATGATGACCACGTCGGCGGTAGCTATAGTCGCCGGATCGTCGGTTACATTGACCCGCGCGACGTGAATGTCGCCCTGCTCCTTGTTCTCTATCGTCAGCCCGTGCCCGCGCATCGCGGCAAGATGCGCGCCGCGCGCCACGAAATGTACTTCGCACCCGGCGTTGGCGAGCCGCCCACCATAAAAACCACCGACGCCGCCGGAACCCATAATCGCTATCTTCACACTCGCCCCCAGCGCGCATGACCGCAAAGGATGAAGGATGAAGGATGAAGGATGAAGGAAAGCCGGTTTCCATACATAACTAGGACAAGAGACATGTTTTTATTCATCCTTCCGCCTTCATCCTTCCGCCTTGATTCATTCCCGCCAGCACCTCGGCGACATGCAGTACCTGCGTTTTGGTATCGCCCTTGCGGCGCAGGCGGCCTTCGATATTGAGCATGCAGCCCAGATCGCCGAGCACGATGGCGTTAGCACCCGTCGCCAGCGCGTTCTCGCATTTGTTGTCGGCAATACGAGTAGAGATATCGCCGAACTTGACCGCGAACGTGCCGCCGAAGCCGCAGCAGGTTTCCGCTTCGTTCATTTCAATTAACTTGAGTCCTGAAACTTTGGCGAGCAGCGCGCGCGGCTGCGCCTTCACGCCCATTTCGCGCAGACCCGAGCAGGCATCATGATAGGTGATGGTGCCGTCAAATTTTGCGTCGATGCGGCCGAGCTTCACCACTTTGAGCAGGAAATCGGTGAGTTCGTAGGTTTTTGCACACAGGCGTTCGACGCGCGCGAGTTCGTGCGGCTGATCGGCAAACAAATCCGGATAATGCGTGCGTATCATGCCCGAGCACGAACCCGACGGCGCGACGACGTAATCGCACGCCTCGAATTCGGCGAGCACTTTGCGCGCGAGCGCAAGTGCCGATTTACGATCGCCCGAATTGTAGCCCGGCTGGCCGCAGCAAGTCTGCGTCGCCGGCACGACGACTTCGCAGCCGGCATTTTCCAGCAGCTTCAACGCCGCCATCCCGATGCTGGGACGCATCAGGTCGACGAGACAGGTGACGAACAGACCGACGCGCATTGTCAAATCCAAGGATGAAGGATGAAGGTGGAAGGATGAATAAAAATCACGAGATCGGACATAACCAAGCGCAACGGTTTTCTTTCATCCTTCATCCTTCATCCTTCATCCTTCCGCCTTCATCCTTACTTATACAGTCCCTGCTTCTCCAGCCAGCCCTGGATCACGTCGGCGACCTGCAGGTTGTTTCTGTCCATCATCATCATGTGCGAGTTGCCCTTGATGCCGACCTGCGGCAGGTTGACCACCTCGTAGCGGCCGCCGGCGGCGCGCACCTGTTCGAGAAATTTCAACTCGTTCGCGCGTATCGTCGGCCAGCGCGGGTCCTGCTCGATGAAGTCGCCATAGACCGTCAGGATCGGCATGTTCTTCAATTTATCGACGAGCTTGGCATCGCCCAGGCCCGCGGGCTCGACCAACACCAGCGCTTTCACCTTGTCGGGACGCGCCTGCGCGACCTTTTGCCCGAACTGCCCGGCCTGCGAATGCACGAGCACGACGCACGGGCATACTTTATCGACGAGCGCGATGTAAGCGGCAATGATCGCATCATCGGTCGTCGTCCAGCGCGGGACACCCTGCTTGGTGAAGTTATCGTAACCCTCGACCGGGAACTGGCTGCCCGGCTGCACTTTCATTTTTGCCGGGTCTTTGTTGTACGAGCCAGCCCCCGCGCCGATGCGGAAACGCTCGAACGGATTTTCCTTGGTCAGGAACACCGGCTCGCCTTTGAAGACGTCGGGATACATCGCCCAGCCCGCGCGTCCGCGCTCGACGGCATCCGAGTTGTAGACCGTCCAGCCTTTCTTGATGAAATAGTTGAGCCAGCCTTCGCGCCCGTCCGGTGTCGTCTCGTAGGTCACGACGGTCAATCCGCCGCCGTGCCACATCAGGAGCGGCAACGACCCGCGCTCGTTCTGCGGCACGAAGTACTGCACGTACATGCTCTCGACCGCGTAGACG
>JAYVME010000246.1:0-4506 GCA_043759115.1 Betaproteobacteria bacterium
TCTTGGGGCACCTTGGCATGGAACTCCTCAAGTATCAGGCGAAGTTCGAGGCTGTGCACATTCCGTACAAAGGCGCGAGTCCGGCACTGGTCGATACCATCGCGGGCCAGGTGGATGCGTTTTTCCCGACCATCATCTCCGGTCTGCCGCACGTGAAGAGCGGCAAGGTGCGCGTGATCGGCGTGACGACGTTAAAACGCGCCGCGCTGCTGCCGGACGTCCCGACGGTCGCTGAACAGGGTTACCCGGGCTACGAGGTGAACGGCTGGTACGGCATGCTCGCGCCCGCCGGCACGCCGAAAGACGTCATCGCCTATCTCAATCGCGAAGTCGGCAACGTATTGCGTTCGGCGGAAGGCAAGGAGCGGTTGGCGGCGGAAGGCGCGGAAGGCGTGGGCAACACGCCGGAGCAATTCGCCGCGTACATGCAGTCCGAAATGATCAAGTGGGACAAGGTCGTCAAGCTATCGGGCGCGCGTGCCGACTGAACCGTAAAGGAAGCCCGTGTCCGTGGCAAAACTCCATCTAGGCGCAGCGTGCCGGCGTGAGATCGACCTCGCCGGCCATAAGGCCTACATCTACTCGCTTGCCGCACTCGCGGCGCAACTGCCGTGCGCCGTCGGGCGTCTGCCCGCATCGTTGCGCATCGTGCTCGAATCCATGCTGCGCAACTGTGACGGCCGGCGAGTGAATGAAAGCCAAGTTCGCGAGCTTGCGCAGTGGCAGCCGCGCGGCAAGCGCACGGGCGAAATCCCTTTCGTTGTCGGCCGCATCGTCTTGCAGGACGTCGCGGGCATTCCATTGCTTTGCGATCTGGCCGCCATGCGAAGCGCACTCGCAAGAGACGGCCGCCGCACCGATGTCGTAGGGCCGCAGGTTCCGGTGGACATGGTGATCGACCACTCGGTTAGCGTCGATTACCAAGGCACGCCCGACGCGCTCAAGCGCAATATGCAGCTCGAGTTCGAACGGAACGATGAGCGCTTCCGCTTCGTCAAATGGGCGATGCAGGCGTTCAACGGCATCAAGCTCATCCCGCCGGGCTACGGCATTCTGCATCAGATCAACCTCGAGTATTTCGGCCGCGGCCTGTTGTCGCACGAAGGCACGTATTACCCGGATACGCTGGTCGGTACAGACTCACACACCTGCATGATTGCAGGCCTCGGCGTGGTTGGCTGGGGTGTGGGCGGCATCGAAGCCGAAGCGGCTATGCTTGGGCAGCCGATCAATGTACTAACGCCGGACGTCGTGGGCGTAAACCTTACTGGCACCTTGCGTCCCGGCGTCACTGCCACCGATCTCGTGTTGCATGCCACGCAAATGCTGCGTAAGGCGAAGGTGGTAGGCAAGTTCGTGGAATTCTGCGGCGAGGGCGTCACGCATCTTTCCGTGCCCGACCGCGCGACACTGGCCAATATGGCACCTGAGTACGGTGCGACGATAGGCTATTTTCCTTTTGACGAGCAGACCTCGCGCTACCTGCGCGAAACCGGGCGTGCGGAGGCGGAGGTTGCCGCTGCCGAAGCCTACTTCCGCGCGCAAGGTTTGTTCGGCACCGCAAATCCGCGGGACATTGATTACACCGAAGTGCTCACGCTTGATCTTGGCACCGTGGTACCGTGCGTCGCGGGTCCGAAACGGCCGCAGGATCGCATTCCGGTCGACCAGTTGAAGCAACGGTTCGCGTCGTTGCTCGCCGCGTCACCGCAGGAGGGTGGTTACGGCAGGCGTTTGGCACCAACCGACGCTCGGCCGGTCGACCGTCTGGCGGACGGTTACATCCTCATCGCCGCTATTACCTCGTGCACCAACACGTCTAATCCTGAATTGATGCTTGCCGCGGGGCTGCTCGCGCGCAACGCTGTGCTGCACGGGCTCAAGGTGCCGCCTTGGGTTAAGACGTCGCTCACGCCGGGATCGGTCGTGGTCGGGGATTACCTGCAGTCGACCGGATTGCAACAGTACCTGGATGCGTTGGGGTTCAACGTCGTGGGCTACGGCTGCGCGACATGCGTTGGCAATTCCGGCCCTCTCGATGCAGCGATAGAAAAAACCGTGAACGACGACAGCCTGGTCGCTTGCGCCGTACTCTCAGGCAACCGCAATTTCGAGGCGCGTATACACCCGGCGGTGCGCGCGGCTTTTCTCATGAGCCCGCCCCTAGTCGTCGCTTACGCGCTTGCAGGACACGTCAATCTCAACCTCATGCGCGAGCCGGTGGGGCGCGATGTGCAAGGCAAGCCAGTGTATCTGGCCAATATCTGGCCTACGCAGGAAGAATTGCAAGAGCTGTTGCGCGCAGTTTCGCAACCGGCGCAATACGAGCACGCGTACCGCGCGGCGGTGTCGGGTGACAACCCGTTGTGGAATTCAATCCCGACGGCGGAAGGTCTTGTGTACGCCTGGGAGGACCGGTCGTCGTACATCAAGGAACCGCCGTACTTCAAGGATGCGGCGCTGTCGCAATCGAGCCTGCACCCGTTCAGCGGCGCACGCGCGCTCGCGATCCTCGGCAATTCGGTCACCACTGATCACATCAGCCCGATAGGCAATATCAAGGCATCGTCGCCCGCGGGCATCTATCTGCGCGATCTCGATGTCGCACCTGCTGACTTTAACAACTACGGCGCACGGCGGATGAATCATGAAGTGATGGTGCGTGGCACCTTCGCCAACGTGAGGCTGCGTAACCTTATGTGCCCGGGCGTGGAGGGTGGCATGACCACGCACCAGCCGAGCGGTGAAAGTATGAGCATATACGACGCCGCCATGCGCTATGGCGCGGCGGGGGTGCCGCTTGTTGTCATTGCGGGCGAGGAATATGGCACAGGCAGTGCGCGCGACTGGGCAGCGAAAGGCACACGGCTATTGGGCGTGCGCGCTCTCATCGCGAAAAGCTTTGAGCGGATACACCGCAGCAATCTGGTGGGCATGGGGGTGCTGCCATGCGAACTCGGCGCGGACGTGTCGGCAGAAACGCTGAAGCTTGACGGTAGCGAAGAGTATGCTCTTAGCGGACTTCATGGCGTCATCACGCCGCGCCAACGCGTCACACTGCAGATCCGCCGCAAGAACGGCGAGGTGGAAAACGTCCCTCTGATGCTACGCCTCGATACGCCGGCAGAAATTGAATACGTGCAGCGCGGCGGCATCTTGCCTTTCGTGCTCGACTCGCTATTAGAGCCGACATGATTGTGGTGCGCAAAAATTCGCGTCACGAATATCTGATCGACGGTAACCACTGCGCGGTGAGGATTCTGTCATGATAAGCGCATGGTTTGGCTTGTGCGAATCGGGGTGGGGTTGCTTTCGGACGATGGTGTGCAAGAATTCGCGCACGCGGGCTTTCCATTGCCCATGATTTTTATGTGCAATGCAAACGGCAGTCTCAATGCTGCTGACACGCTCGACCTGAAGGACTTGCGCCAAGGCACCGCTCTGCTCAAAAAGGTGTTGTGTCGTTGAATACCATTTGCTCCGGAACGGAGTGCGCACGCCTCACCATTGTGCAGCCCGATGATTGGCATCTCCACGTGCGGGATGAGCCATTCATCGCCTCCGTGCTGCCTGGCACGCTCCGATGCTATCACCGCGCCATCATCATGCCGAACCTGCACCCGCCGATCACGACCGTGGCATCAGCAGCGGCATACCGCTTGCGCATATTGCAGGCGGTCCCCGCCGGATCGAACTTCGAGCCGTTGATGACGCTCTACCTCAGCGATGGCTTCGATGCGTCCGAGATACGCAAGGCCAAGGACAGCGGGTTCGTCCACGCGGTGAAGCTTTATCCCAAAGGCATTGCGCATGCAGGGCAGCCTGGCGTCACCGCCATCGAGCGCTGTTTTCCGGTTCTCGAAGCGATGGAGAAGCATGATTTTCCTCTGCTGGTGCACGGCGAATCGACCGACACCGCGGTGGATGCGTTCGATCGCGAGGCGGTCTTTATAGAAAACACGCTGACCCGGATAGTGGATCGCTTTCCCGGATTGCGCGTGGTGGTCGAGCACATTTCCACGCGCCAGGCTGTGGAATTCGTATTATCGACGGGTGCTAACGTAGGCGCGACAGTAACACCGCAGCATGTGCTGCTCAACCGCAATGCACTGTTCGAACAGGGGATACGTCCTCATCACTATTGCATACCGCTGCTGAAGCGTGAAGAGCACCGGCTCGCGATCTTGCGCGCCATTGCCTCCGGTAGCCGAAAGTTCTTCCTCGGCACCGATAGCGCCCCGCACGCCAAGGCACAGAAAGAGCATTCGTGTGGCTGTCCCGGCATCTATACTGCGCATGCATCGATCGAGCTTTATGCGATGGCATTTGAAGAAGCACGCGCAATGCACCGTCTGGAAGAGTTTGCGAGCTTCAACGGCCCTGACTTCTATCGGCTGCCTCGCAACAATGGTACCATCACATTGGAAAAGAAAGCATGGCAGTTGCCCGAAGAGATCCCCTATGGCGATGGAGAAATGCTCATCCCGCTCTTCGCCGGGAAGAGCC